>JAYTOT010000016.1:0-24594 GCA_043747645.1 Pseudomonadota bacterium
TTGGCGAGCTCACTCACAGCTTAGAATCTGTTCTATTGCGGATTAAAAACAAAAATTTAGACATTTCAAAAGATGTCGTAGATTTGCTTTTAATTTGCAACGATCGACTCTCTTTAATGGTGGTTCAGTTGTCGGAGAATACCGACGCACAATTTGACAATTCAGAATTGCTAATTGCTCTGTCAAAATATCATATTGCAAGCGGCAATGATTCCGAAAATTATTTGATTTCTAGCGATAACATGGTTGCTGCGGCTATTGGATTTGCTGGAGATTTGGCGGAATTTTTTGAAATTAATAAATATGTTGAGGTTGATGAAGCTAAGATTCTAGCTCAGGAGCCGGAAACTCAAAAGCCCAAAAAAGACGAAAGCATTCGTGTTTCGTTAGATAAAATAGACAAACTTTTGAATGATGTCGGTGAACTTGTTATTCTTCAATCGGTACTCAATCAGTTAAAATCTGAGTCTTCTTCGACAAAATTGTACAAAACCATTTCGCAACTTTCTAAAATCACAAAAAACATACATGACGTGTCTATGGGGTTGCGAATGGTTCCAATTCGTCAGACGTTTCAAAAAATGCAACGCATTGTGCGCGATACTTCAGCTTCACTAGGTAAGCAAATAAATTTAGAATTAGTAGGCGAAGATACAGAAGTAGACAAAACAATCTTAGAAAAATTAGGTGACCCCCTGGTGCACCTCATTCGAAATGCAGCGGACCATGGCATTGAATCTGCGGAAATACGAAAGCAAAAAGGCAAGCCTGAAGTTGGTACAATCCGACTTAAAGCATTTCACCATAGCGGCAATTTAATGATTGAAGTGAGTGACGATGGCGGCGGTTTAGATGCCGCAATCGTCAAGCGAAAAGCCATCGAAAAAGGACTTATTGCGGCAGATAAAATACTTACAGATAGAGAGTGTCATAATTTAATTTTTCTGCCAGGTTTTTCTACCAAAGCGGTAGTAAGCGATATTTCGGGCCGCGGCGTTGGCATGGACGTGGTAAAAACAAATATAGAAATCATGAAGGGCGAAGTTCAACTTGAAACGGAAATAAATAAGGGAACTTGTTTTACAATACGTTTGCCCTTAACACTTTCAATTATTGATGCCATGACTGTAATTATTGACAAAGAACGTTATGTGATTCCTCTTTCACATGTGCATGAATCAACGCAGCCGAGCACTCACGATGTGCACAACGTAACAGGACTTGGAGTTGTGTTTTCGCTGCGAGGTGAAAATTTACCCCTCTATCACTTGAGTCATTTACTCGGCAGAAAGTCGGCTCCCATGCGAGCAGCATCTGAGTCAATTGCAATTGTTTCGCGTTCATCCGATCAAAATTTTGCGGTGCTGGTGGACGACATTTTGGGCAGACATCAAGTTGTAATCAAGCAATTGGGAATGGAGCATCGGAATTTGAAAGGTTTTAGTGGGAGTACCATAATGGGCGATGGCAAAGCAGCACTTATTATTGAGCTTCCTGAATTAGTAGCACAGTTTAAGGGTGTGGTAAGGAGGCCTGCAGCATGAGTGTTGTTGAATCAAGATCTTCAAATGCAGTGCCCAGCGTAGAAGAAAGATTTTTGAGTTTTTCTCTGGGCACAGAAGAATATGCCGTTCCTTTATTGGTGGTGAAAGAAGTTATTGCTGTCCCCGATATAACGCCAATACCATTCACTCCGAGTCATTTTCTTGGAATTATGAACCTCCGGGGATTGGTGATTTCGGTCATTGATTTTAGAACTAAATTGGGAATAAAAGCGACGGCTTCTGAAGAAATTGCCGTTATTATATGCGACTTGCAGCCATTCTGTTTAGGTGTGGTTGTAGATTCTATTAATACCGTGATTTTTCCAAAGCCAGATGAAATTGATAGAAAACCAGATATTCAAAGTAACAAGAGCACAGACTACATTACAGGTGTTTATAAAAAAGAAAAGAAGCTCATTTTGTTGTTAGATATTGCCAAAGCCTTAGATTTATCCGACATGGCAGTGCTGCAAAAAAGCAGCGGCAGCATAAATACATATTAAAGTAACGGAGGAGAATTTTATGTTTCAGAATTTTAGTCTTAAAGCAAAACTCATTGGATTGACGTCGTTTTTGGCGTTTTTAACGGGAATTTTGGGATGGATTTCTTACAATAATATGCAGGGTATTGTTGCCGCATATAGCCATGTTATGACGCAAGATTTACCAAAAACAAAATTGCTACTGAATATCAAAATTGATTTGAAAGATATTGTCATTGGTGTAGCTAATTTGATGGGAACCCATGCTTCATCTAGCGATATTTTAGAAGCTAAAAATATTTATGGCGACGCGCTGCGCAAATACAATGACTCTAATTCAAAATTTGAGAGTCTGCCTAAAACTCCCAACGAAGAAGTGATGTGGAACGAGGTCAAGTCGACATGGGATAATATGTCTAGTATGGCTTTAAAACTGATTCAGCTGTCCGCAACGGGTCGAAAAGAAGACGAAGATTTTCGCGATGGAGCAGGCAAAAGGCAATTTTCTGATTTGCGCAAAGTGCTGCGAGAAAAAATTGACAAAGCAGTGGAGCATCAAGCTAAAGATGGCGAAGAGTGGTCGAATAAATCTAAGAGTTTGGCACAGTCTGGCATGCAAACTGTATTGTTTTTAAGTTTGGTTGGAATGGGATTATCTCTTTGCTTGGGTTATTTCTTTTCGAGCGCTCTTGCAAAATCGTTGCAGTATTTGGCAGCCCAGTTGTCTGAAGGTGCTGCAAAAGTGGCCACTGCCGCAAGTCAGATTTCAGAAGCCAGTAATAATTTAGCGTCAAGTGCAACTCAGCAAGCTTCTTCGTTGCAAGAAACTGTTTCTTCCATCGACGAAGTCAATGCCATGGTTTCTAAAAATGCCGAAAATGCAAAACGATCCCAGGAACTTTCGGTGACAACTCGACACGCAGCAACAAATGGAAAAGAAACAGTCGATTTAATGTTGCTATCTATTGATGAAATTGCCAGAAGTAATAACGATATCATGAAGCAAACCACTGAAAGCAATATCGAGATTTCAAATATTGTGAAAGTGATAGCTGAAATTGGCAACAAAACAAAAGTTATTAACGATATCGTTTTTCAGACAAAACTGCTCTCATTTAATGCTTCAGTTGAAGCTGCACGTGCTGGTGAACATGGAAAAGGATTTGCTGTCGTAGCCGAAGAAGTGGGAAATTTGGCCCAAATGAGCGGCAACGCTGCCCGTGAAATTTCTCATATGTTAGATGAAAGTATTAATAATGTAGAACGCATTGTTCAAGATTCTAAAGCTAGAATCGAGAGCTTAATTGTGGTGAGCAAAGAAAAAATCGAAACTGGAGTTTCAACCGGAAAACGTTGTGGCATCACTCTCGAAAATATTGTGAAAAATGTTGGTGAGTTGAACCAAATGATAAGTGAAATTGCTACAGCGAGCCAAGAGCAAGCTTTAGGCGTGCAAGAAATTACGAAAGCCATGGAAGAGCTCGATAAAGTAACACAACTCAATTCTTCTGCTTCACAACAAAGCGCTGCGGCTGCGGATGAACTTAAAAATCAGGCGGTAGTAACCGATCGCATAGTGCTTCAATTGTTAAAAACTATTTATGGTGCTGCAAAGCAAATATTGAATAATTCGAGGCAAGAATTCACGCCGACTTATCAGCACCAAAATGAAAACGCACGCCCTCAGCATTCTCAAGCTTCTCATTTGGCTCACCGCACACAGGTGGCCCACGTAAAAAATAATACTCATGCTAAAAATCAAAATACTCAAAATCGAGCTCAAATGAAAATGGCTTCGGGATCAGAAAATGTGCCATTTCAAAACGATTCTCGATTCGAAGATGTTTGATTTATGGGCGCAAAGCAATACGAATCGCCATTTCAAGAAATAGCTTCACTCATTTCGACCGAAATTGGGATTCAACTCGGGTTGCGCCAGAAAACAATGGTAGAAACAAGGCTTTCTAAACGAATGTCTTTGCTTGGTTTTTTGAATGAAAATGATTATTTAAGTTACTTCTACAACAATAGAGCATCAGAAACTAAAATACTAATTTCTGTTTTAGCCACACACCATAGTTATTTTTTTAGAGAATCGGCTCATTTCGACTTGCTAAGAAGTAAAATAATTCCAGAAATAATTCATTCTGCGCGCTCAAGGTCTCAAAAAAGTATTAAAATTTTGTCTGCTGCATGCAGTCGTGGTCAGGAAGCTTATTCTCTTGCAATGATTTTTGAATCTGTCTTTGCAGATCTTGCGCCCGACCTAGATTTTTGTGTTGTGGGAATTGATGTTGATGAAGAGTCTGTTCATTATGCAAAAAATGCTGTCTATCATGCGAAAGATGTTAAAAATGTGCCCAAAGAAATGTTTTCTAAGTTTTTGAGTAAAGGGACTGGCTCCATATCGGAATACATAAAAGTAAAAGAGGGTCTCAAAAAGCGATGTCGGTTTGAAGTAGGGAATTTATTAAATCTCACGCCGGCATTTAAACTTAGAGATTTTGATATTGTTTTATGCAGGAATGTATTTATTTATTTTAACCGCATTCAAATTGAGCAAATATCAAGAAATTTGCTTGGTCTCCTGTCTCATAAGGGGTATTTTTTTGTTGGAATTTCGGAGTCGTTGGCAGGAATGGCATTGCCTCTCGAAAAATTGGCGGCCTCTGTTTTTCAAAAAAATCAACTTGCTGATTCAAATCAGACCAAGTCAGACGTGCATTTTAAGTTGTCTGACGGAATTTGTGCCACTCTTTATGATTCTGTTAAAAAAGTTGGTGATAGTTTTGTATTGATAAAGAACGAATTGAATAAAGACACTATTAATTCGAAAATGCGGGAATGCTTGCAAAAGCACCGTTTTAATTTCGAATCAACTAAAATAAAAATTATCGGCAGTGAAATTTGCTGCAATGAATTTAAAGAAAACAGAGCTGAACCTGCAATTGGCTTGGAAGAATATATCGTGCGTAATTCTAGCATTTGCGAAGTGGTATTTAATAATATTACGGGCCGAACACAAGTGTCAAAAGAAACTGAGAAGATTAAAAATAATGTTATTTCAATGAGTAGCGAAAATGATATTAATAAACTAAGTGCTAAATTGTCCCAAGTGCAAGTTAAGAAAAAAATAAAGGTTTTAATTGTAGACGATTCGGCGACAATCAGAAAACTCCTCTCGGATATTTTAAATTCAGACTCAGAAATTGAACTCATTGGCTCTATTGGCAATCCGTGCGAAGTGGAGGCTTTTGTAGACAAACAAAGGCCAGATGTTATTACCTTAGATATTAATATGCCCGAAATGGATGGCATTGAAGTTTTAAAGAAAATTATTCCAAAGCACAAAATTCCCACTGTCATGATTTCTTCCACGGGCAGAGACGATGGACCAAAAGTATTAGATGCTCTGGAGGCTGGGGCTGTGGACTACATTCAAAAGCCAGCTGCAAATACCCTGGATGAAGTTGCAGCGCTTATACTTGAAAGAGTAAAAAGCGCTTCAAATTCTAAAGTTTTTTATGAAGCAAAAAAAACGAGACCAGTATTCAGTCAAAAAAAAGAAAAATTGAATAAAAATGCTTTAGTAGCCATGGGTGCATCTACAGGAGGAACGGAGGCACTCAAAGAAGTATTGATCCGCCTACCAGAATCCATTCCTCCCATAGTCATTGTTCAGCACATACCAGCTGGATTTTCGTTGGCATTTGCAAATCGGCTCAATTCTCTGTGCCCATTTGAAGTTAAAGAAGCTGTGCATGGAGATTTGGTCATTCCCAATCGAGTGTTAATTGCCCCAGGCGGAAAGCAGATGCGCATTGGAAAAGTGCGGGGAGTTTTGCAAGTGATGATTGATGAATCTCCTTTGCGCAACCGCCATCGGCCTTCAGTAGATGTGCTTTTTGAGTCTGTGGCTTCTGTTGTGGGGGGTAATTCTGTAGGAATATTGTTAACAGGAATGGGTGCCGATGGTGCTGAAGGTATGCTGCAAATGCGAAAAATGGGCTCGCACACCATTGCGCAGGACGAATTAAGTTGTGTTGTTTACGGTATGCCACGCGAAGCAGCTAAACTTAACGCAGCTGAAAAAATATTGAATTTGTATAAAATACCCGATGAGCTTATGCGCATTTTAGGTGCGCAAAGTTGACATTCAAAAAGTTTCTATGAATGTTTTTCTGCTTATTTTTTTTCACGAATGCCGATAAAGACGTAGGAATTTGAACCGGGAGAAGGAACTGCAAAATGCCTGATATATGTGACGAAGACTTTTTGCAGTTTTTTGAAAATGCTGTAAAAAATGCAGTAAAAGAGGGGCTTGAAACACAATTTAAAATAGTGGTTCAGAATTCAATTTGTTCCACAGTAAAATTTGATTTTTCTAATGAAGATGGATTGCATTCTGCTTACTTAATTTTAAGCGCCAAAAATTTAGAAGTCGCGAATATTTCGCTCGAAATTTTTGCGACTTCTAAATTTTTGAAAGCATGCCTCGATAATGCATTTGGCACAAATTTCGATTTAAAAGACGAAATAGTAATAGAAGGAGTTGGTGAGTTTATAAATATTATTTCGGGAATAGTCCGAAAAAATGTAAACGATAAATACAATCTCAATTTTGATTTAACTTGTCCAGTTATTAGCAATTACATTGATACCAATGTTTTGAAAGAAAAAATTTTGGCAATGAAGTTTTTTAAATTTGAAACTAATTTAGGCGATTTTCTTTTCGGCGTAGATTTAAACAATATGAGTTTGAAGAAGTAAATGTATACTTAATTTATTGAAGGAGGGATTACTATGTTAGCTCGCACGGAAAAAATTCTTTTGGTTGATGACATGAAAACAATGCTTTTTATTGTCAAACAAACAGTGGAACAGCTCGGTTATCGTAACTTAGAAACAGCCAAAGACGGTAAAACGGCCTGGGCTTTTTTAGAATCTTGCGTTGAATTTAATCAAATGCCTGGCCTCATTATATCAGACTGGACCATGCCCGAAATGGACGGTTTGGAATTGCTCAAAAGAGTCCGCGCCGATGAAAAATTAAAAAATATTCCGTTTTTATTGCTCACCGGAAAATCTGAATTGCTTGATGTTCAAACGGCAATTAAAGAGAGAGTGAGTGGTTATTTAACTAAGCCATTTGCGCCTAACGATTTGTTGGCAACTATGGAAAAAATATTCAAGGCAAGATAAGAAATTTCAATTTATTTTTGCTGTGAGTTTTTTACCGCAAATCGAACCACACGGGTGCCAAGGAGTGTTCCGTCTTGTTTGCGGCACACAATTTTTATGGCTCTTGCCCCTGTGCCATTTGCTCCAGGGTTTCGAAAATTGTGAGTGTCGTCGAATCGCGGGTCTGCAAGAGAAATATCTGCTTTAGAAATGAGGTCCCAAGATTTGCCAAACTCTGCATTTTCAGAATCTTGATATATTTCTAAAGATGTAGTTTCTGGGTCTGGGTAAATGGAAAAAGCAGCTTGAGTACCTTCGAAAACTTGCCCTACAGATGGAGTTTCAACGCGCACCTGGCTAAAATTTCGTGGCATTAAATTTCTTTCTAAAAGCTCTCTAAAAAGCTTTGAATCCCAAAATAACGGTAGCGTAAAATCTGGTTGCCCAATCTTTGATGCAGGCAGTGTCGGGGCCAAATGAAAGCCTGGTGCGGCCTCTACGACATGGGTTTTAAGCCAAGAAGTTTCTCCAATGGGAGCAGAAACGAGCCCCGGGATATCGCGAGATATTTGCATTACTATAGACTGAATTGTTTGCTTTATAGACATATAGTCTTCCCAGTCGATCCAGTCGGGGCGTAAATCGTCGCGAGTTGTGCCTGCGGGGCCTGCAATAGTGAGAGAAACGGTATTGGTGCGAGTGGTGCCATACCAATTAAGGTCTTTATTGATGTCGTGAAACTGTATAACTTCCCGTTCTCCGTTACGACCTTTGTAGGAGAAAAAATGTGTTGGAGAATCGACGGTAGATTTGAGATGTTCAAAACAAGTTAGAGTTGATGCAGGGCACCAGTTGATTACAATTGTCGGAAACTCAGCTGGCTGTGGTGGTTTGTCTGTCGGAAGTGCATCTGGTTTTGGTTTTTCTGGTATTGGTTTCTGAGTTTCTGCTTCTTTTCTGCCTGCTACAAAGAGGTCTGAAGCAAAGTCTTTTCCAAATCTAAAATTGCTCACATAGCGGCCCTGGCCGGCATCTAGTTTTTTTAAGTCGATGATTTGAGATTCGTCTGCGGGAGGTAAAACAAAATTTTCATTATTTGGTAATAGTGCTGCAAAACCTTTGTTGTGAGTGTCTATGAGTCCTAATAACACTAATCTGATAGATATGTCTTTTAAATTTGGATCTGCTACATTTTCGCCTACGATAGTTTGTGCCGCAAGCCAATACCAATCAAACGAGTCCCGAGGTGGTCGCAGTGCAGCATTGGTTTTGAGCTTTTCGGCAAAGAATTTTAAATTAACATCGAAATCTGTCGGAGAAAGGTTCGAATTGCGAGCTTGACTCAGACCAAAAATATGTCCACGATTGGAGTCTGGCAGTTTGTTTTCTGGGCGCGGAATATTATATCCAAAATTGCTTTGAACATATGTAGTTGTGAGTAGCACTCGCTCGTCAATATTTTTATCGTGTGCTGTTTCTATTACGGCAGAAACACGTGGGCCAGTTTCTATTCCCGGATTATTTGCTTTTTTTTCTGCAGCGCAGCTTAACTGAACACAACCATAAACTGCTATGGATGCATAAAAGGCTAAATTTTTGATCATAAAATGGTTCCTTTTCTGAGGCTTACAAATTCTATTGCATTTTACACCGAATGGGTTGCCAATCGAAATGGATGAGGGCAGAATTTTTTGACTCGTGACTGAAATTGCTGGTACACATCATTGCGACGTTCATCATTTTGAGAATAAGGAGTCAATGGTTCAATGAAGAAATCTGCAGTCATTGAAAATGCCAATGTGGCTTCGCAACGCAAAAACGATCACATTCGAATTTGCACAGATCACAATGTTGAATCCTCAATTGAAGCACGCCCGTTTGATAAATTTCATTTGCGTGCCGAAGCCTGGCCCGATTTTTCAATTAATGATGTTTGCACTCAGCAAAGATTTTTAGGTACAGATTTCGCCATGCCGTTGATTATAACTGGTATGACAGGTGGTGTGGATCGTGGCCAAGAAATAAACGAGACTCTTGCTCTCGCTGCGCAAAAATTTCAAATTCCTTTAGGTTTGGGTTCGCAAAAAATAGTGTTGGCTGACCCGCAAAAACGAAAATTATTTGATGTGCGAAAAGTTGCTCCTAAAGCATTTGTCATTGGCAATATGGGCCTTGTGAGTTTAAATTACGGTGTAAAAATAGACGATATTCTTGAGTTGGTTGAGTCGTTTGAATTAAATGCTTTTGCGTTTCATTTAAATGCATTGCAAGAGGCTATTCAGCCCGAAGGTGAGCGGAATTTTAGCAACCTTGCCTCATTTTTAAAAGAGGCTGTGCGCCGCTTGCCTGTACCCGTAATGGTCAAAGAAGTGGGTGCTGGTTTAGGGCCCGATACTTTCCGACGTATTGTAGAGTGCGGCGTGAGTGCTGTTGATGTTGGTGGTCAGGGCGGAACAAGTTGGGGTTATATTGAAGGGTTAAGAGGAAATTCTCAGACCCAAAGAATGGGTTCATTATTTCGAAATTGGGGTATTTCTACGGAACAAAGTTTAAACGCTTGTGTTGCGACTCAAAACTCTTTAAAGGACAAATTTCCAGAAATTGTGGCCACAGGTGGAATTCGTGATGGTTTGCAAGTTGCAAAAGCGATTGCATTGGGCGCCACACTTGCAGGAGTGGGGCTTCCTTTGTTTAAAGCTGTTGTTTCGCCACCTTCGGGAATGTCGCCTTTTGAGGCACTCTACCAAGAGCTGGAATTTTTTGAAAAATCTTTAAAAATCGCTATGTTTTGTAGCGGTTCACGCAGTTTAAAATCCTTGCGAGAGGTTCATAAGAATGACACAAATTGATGGCGCGGAAAAAGAAATTAAGCATGCATTAAATTTCAATTTTCCTTTATCTTCCGCTGCTAATTCAAATTCTTTACATCAATCCACAACCAGTCGTATACCGGGTTTTGCTAAAATGTCTGCCAGGGCCCGTGTTTCGGCTCTTGCGGAACGATTGAAATTGAGCGCAGCAGAAATTCAAGTGCTTCTCTCTACAGGCGCTCTGCCTCTTGAAATAGCCGAAAATTTTATTGAAAATTGCATTGGCGGATTTACGCTTCCGTTGGGAGTGGCTACAAACTTTTTAATTGATGGCCAAGAAGTTTTAATTCCTATGGCTATTGAAGAATCTAGTGTGGTTGCGGCTGCGAGTCATGGCGCCAAATTGGCCCGGTCGGGTGGAGGCTTTTTTTCTACAGCTGCTCGCTCTGTAGCAACATGTCAGATTCAATTTAAATCAGAAATTACAAATGTATTCGAACGGTTTTCTGACTTTCGTTCTCAAATTCATCAAATAGCTGAAAATTGTCATCCTCGCCTTTTGGGGCGCGGCGGCGGAGTTCTTGATGTTGAATTGCGCGCGCTTTCAAAGCCTGGCAATTACGTCATACATATTCATGTAGACACTTGTGAAGCCATGGGGGCAAACATAGTAAATACCATGGCAGAAGAAGTGGGGCGTCACTTGCCCACATTGTTACCTTGTGCTGTAGGCTTAAGAATATTAACAAATTTAACAGTGCACCGCGTGACAAAAGTGAGTTGTTTTATCGATCCCGCGAGCCTTGCAATGGGTGGTTTTTCTGGCGCAGAGGCCGTAGATCGTATTTGTTCAGCGTGGGAATTTGCCGATTTAGATCCTTTTCGTGCTGCCACTCATAACAAAGGTGTCATGAATGGTATCGATCCTGTGGTTATTGCCACTGGCAATGATTGGCGCGCAGTTGAGGCTGGTTGCCACGCCTTTGCGTCTTTATCGGGGCAATATAAGCCACTCACGCAGTGGTCAAAGCGGGCTGACGGGTTTTTAGAAGGCAATATTGCAGTACCTATTGCTGTTGGGACTGTAGGTGGAGTGACACAATTACATCCAAGCGCTGCCGCTGCGTTGCGCATTATGGGCAATCCAAACTCTCATAGGTTGGCTTGTTTGATTGCTTCTGTTGGTTTGGCTCAGAATTTATCGGCCCTCAGAGCGCTGGCCTGCGAAGGAATTCAAAAAGGACATATGGCTTTGCACGATAAAAATATTGAAATGATGCGGCTGTACGATCACATGCCGCAGCTGTCTGCAGTGAGTCAAAAAAACCCCATTTCTCAGGATTAATGTGCGATTTCTTCGCCTTCGGGTGCCTGGTAAAGCAATGTTATTTGGTGAATATGGTGCCCTGCAAGGAGGCACCGTTGCAGCTGTTGCGTGTGGGTCGGTTTTTTTTGAAATTGAAGTGACTCTCGATACTTCAATTTTACCAGGTGTTTGTATTATAGAAAGTACTTTTTTTGATTCTGGCACTCTACTGCTCGATCTCAATCAGATTAATTTTCAAGTTTCAGAAATTCCGACTCAACATTCCTTTTTTAGCTCAATTATTCATCCCTGGAAAAAAGAAATTGTGGGTTTAAAATCTGGAATTCGCATTCATATATTGAAAAGCTTTTGTCCGTCTTTAGGGTTGGGCAGTTCGTCAGCAATTTTGGCAGCGGCACACTTTGCATTCAGTAATTTGATACTTGGCAATACATTTTGTATTGATTTTAAAAAATTGAATGGGCATAAAACATTTACTATCGAGAATTCTTTTTGGATTAAAGCGATGCAATCGCTTCATTTGATGCAAGGTAAAGGGAGCGGTTACGATGTGGCCGTTCAATTGGCATCGTTGCAAATTATAGATTCTGCAGATGGAAATGTCTCTCAATCCTTAGAATATTTTGGTGATTTATTATTTAATTATAGGTCAATTAATAATTCAAATAATTTAAATAAGTCAGATGAAAAATATTTTGTGTCGCCAGATTTGAAATTAATTCCATTTTCAACCTTACGAAAAACAGATTTATTGAAAAAAACTCCTATGGGATTTTTATTGGGTTCCGGAATTTATTCTTCAACCACACAAGCACTCAAATCTCATAAAACTGCGGCATTTTTAAATTCAAATTCTCAACTTGCAGCTGATTTTTTTGAAGGCAAAAGACCACTTTGTGAGCTCATGGCTGAATCTCGTCAATTGAGTTTAGCTGCGGGTTTGTGGGGCAGTGGCGAATCTTCATATTATCAACTGGCACTTCAGTTGGAAGAAAATGGAATTCATTTTAAGACCATGGGAGCAGGGCACGGAGATTGTTTTTGGATTGCAGAAAATCCGGAGCGTTTGCGAGGGTTGAATCACGTGATAACAGGAAGACCATTAATAGATTCTGTAGTTCATGTTTTTAATATTATTTGAATTGTATTTTCAGGAGATTGGTATCAGTGACAATAATAATTGATAATTTAAAAAACCAATTGAGCTCTCATCATCCGGCACATTTTTTTCCAGAAATTCTTAATTTGCAAAATAAATTATTACAAATGCGCCGCGATAATATCATCGAATTGCAAAATGGTGATTTGGGTTTTGCATCTGCGCCGAGTAATATTGCACTCATAAAATATTGGGGAAAGCAGGAAGGCGCTCCCCAGGTGCCTTTAAACTCTAGCGTGAGTTTTACATTGGGAAGCTTTCGGTCTCTCACACGAGTACAGGTGTGTGGGCGATTTTCGGACGATGTTGTTCTATCACGAAAAAAGCATTCCTTGGCTTTAGGCAAAAATGCGGAATTTGAATATGTGAATTCAAAAATGCAAATATTTCTCGATGAGCTTTTAGAAGGCTGGGCCGACGATATTTGTTTGAGAATTGAATCGGAAAATACTTTTCCCACTGCCTGTGGAATTGCCTCAAGTGCTTCGGGATATGCCGCTATGGTTGGAGCAATTGCCGATTTATTGCAGTTGAAAAAACACTGGTCCGAACTTGATTTACAAACTTGGCTCAATCATTGGAGTCGCATTGGCAGCGGATCAGCCTGCCGCTCTGTGGCTCTCAATTTTGGTAATAATGCAGACGAAAAACCTCCTCAATTAAAATGTGTTGCTTGGATTAAATCGCCAGATTCTGCAGATAATTATTCTGAGATAGTTTTGCTCGGACCAAGAATTGCGTCAGCTCAACATTGTGTGATTGTGGTCAATGAATCAGAAAAAAAAGTATTGAGTTCCGAAGGGCATTCTTCGGTGCACAGTTCTCCATTACAAGCATTGCGTTTGGCAAATATAGAAAATAATTTTAAGCGCTGCATCGAAGCTTTAAAGTCTGATGATTTTGAAACTGTAGCGCAATTGTCTGAGTCTGATGCATTTGCAATGCACTCAGTCATGCAATCTTCCGTTCCTCCTTTGCGTTACATTGAACCTTTAACAGCAGTGATATTAGAAAAGTTTATTTTGGTTCGAAATAAGCATCAGGCCAAAGCTTTTTGGACGCTCGATGCGGGACCCAATCCACATTTTATATATTTGCCAGAAGCAGAAATGTTGATGAAAGAATTTTTTAAATCGATTGAGATTTTTACAACGGGTGAATTTAGAGTGCTTGAAAACACTTCTCATAATGGTTTAGAGGTAGGATTACAAATTTGATGAAATCAAATCAACATCAAAATATTCAAAGTATTCTAAATATAGAACACTCCGCATGCGGAAAAACTATTTTACTTGGTGAACATGCCGCTGTGTATGGGTACAAAGCCTTAGCAATTGCGCTCACAGATGTTCGTTTGAATGTGAAACTTCACTTGATAGCGAGTCATTCCGCTGATTCAAATTTGCCAGTGTTGTGGAATTTTTCGAGTGAAGGGGTACAGCTACCAATTGACGAGTATCGAAAAAATCAATTGCACAAAGCACTTCAAACTACCTTTGAGGTTTGCAATGTGCCTCCTGAATTGCGAAAATTGATTTGTAAAATTGAGGTGAATTCGCAAATTCCATTGGGTGGCGGAATGGGTGGGAGCGCCGCACTTTCTGTAGCACTTGTTCGCTCTATGATAGCTTTGTTGAGTGATAATAATACGATTTGTTTTAATTCATTAGAAATTGCAGAGAAAGCAAATAAGGTTGACGCAGTCTTTCATGGTGTGGCAAGCGGGCTTGATGTTGCCGCAGTTTGCCATGAAGGCGCAATTTCATTCGAGCGCGGCTTGCCTGTCAAATCCCTGAAAGTAGGGAAGTGTTTTTGTTTGGTGCTCATAGATTCTGGTCAACGCGTTTCTACTGAAAAAATGGTTGATAGAGTGAAACAAATGCAACAAAATAATGAATTATTGCATAAACAGTGCATGGATAAATTGGGGGAATTTGCACTCCATGGAATTCAAGCGCTGGAAAACGGTGATTTGCAATTCTTGGGAAATTGTATGACTCAAGCACACGCCGTGTTAAAGTCTTGCCAAGTTTCAACAGCAAAATTAGATTCACTTTGCGTCGAGTTGTTAAATTGTGGTGCCTTGGGCGCTAAGTTAACAGGTGGAGGCGGGGGAGGGTTGGTATTGGGTTTGTTTGAGAAATCGACAGAAGAAAATATTTCATATTTAAAGTCATTAGGTCCATTGTATAAGACTTTTGTAAGTGCCGAATGAGGAGAATCCATTGAATCAAGTGCGTGCGGAAGATGAATTTCGAGTGGTATATGTGGGCGCTCCGCATATCGTAGCAGCACTGCGAGAAGATTTTTTACGAACCGGTGCCGTTGTTAAAAGTAACGATTCACCTCATGTTTTAACTGTGGGGCCGGCACTTACGCGACGTATTTCGGCTCAGCAGTCTCTGGGTGTGCAAAATTTTGTGGGTGCAACAGTTCAGTTTTTAAGCGATGTGCTCGAAGTTGCAAAGTGTCTTCCGCAAATAGATGCCGACCTCTTAATTGTCGATGAAAGGCTGTATTTGGCGGAGCCTTTGCGTAAAAATAGTAACGCAGAATTAAATCTTGAAGAAGAAATTGTAGAATCAGAAAATGGCCCAGTATTGCAAAAAACAGTGCCATCGGAGGCTGAAGAATCGCCAATTACTTTTGAAGTAATGCAGCAAGCTTTAGGCCGTTACACGGCGCGCGATTTTCATTATCCGAGTCGTCGCATTCTTGTTGTATTACCGCGAAAAGGCGACGTCGCAAAACGTACTTTTCAGCTAGGGCTTGCAAGTGTGAGAGGCGTTATTGTTGAGCCAAATAGTTCGGTTGAATTGTTTATTTTTGCAACACGGCAGCTGCATGAATTTAGAAAAAACCAAGTTAAAACGAGCATCAATATTTCTGGCGGCGGGCTTGAAGGGTATATTTATGCATTAGGTGCATGCCAGGCTCTTGAAGATTCCTTGCTCAATAAAGATTGCCGCGACTTTGATATTTATTGTGGTGTTTCTTCTGGTGCCTTGTTGTCGTCTTGTTTTGCTGCGGGAATATCGAGCACAGATCTCATTAAGCAATTGTACCGCCGCACTGGTAAATTGGAAGCACTTACTTTGGGAGTGATTTTCGATCCCGCTGGTTCTGAAATTGTGAAGCGTATTTTTCATGTGGTACGTGGATTTTCGACACTTGATGCTGGCGAAGTGGTGGCAAGGTTGCAGCGACTGGTTCCTGTGGGTTTTTTCAAAGGTGAAAAATTAAAATTATTTATTGAAAGACAACTGGAGCGCATCGGGTTTAGCGATAATATGGCCGCTTTTAAAAAAGAAGTTTATATTAGCGTCACAGACCAAGATACTGGCGAACATGTGGTGTTTGGCGAAGAACCTTGGCGAGATATTCGAATTAGCCAAGCCATTCGGGCCAGCACAGCGCTGCCACCATTTTATTTGCCCGAACGAATTAATGGCCACTGGTTTACAGATGGGCAGCTCACAAGTAGTTCCGATTTTAACATTGCCATTCGCAAAGGCGCAGGTCTTGTGATAATTGTTGACCCTATGGTTGCTTATACGAGTAGTCAACCCGGCGCAATATTAAAACATGGTGGTTACTTTACTGCAATTCAAGCAATTAAGAGTTTAGTTCAAACTCGCGCGAAATCTATGCTCAAACACAGTATGGATATGAACCCTGACGTCGATTTTGTCGTTTTTCAACCAACAGATGAAGTGATGGAAGCAATGGCAGGAAACCCCATGCGATATCGCATTCGCACAGAAGTTGCAGAATTGGGGTACCGAGGTACGCTTTCGCAAATATTAGAAAATTACGATTCTATCAGTCACAAATTGGCAAAACACGGATTTTACATGAAGCCAATTGAAGAAATCCGAACACTATTAAGGTAACACGAATGTGTCAGTAAAATGACACAACTTCTTACTGTCGAAAATCCAACATTTTGCCTTCTCAAGTTTCAAAATTGGAATCCGATGACTGTGGTGACTTTAAAAATGAAGTGCCAAGGCGTCGGTTTTGGTAAAGTTTGGAACGTGAAAAGGGAGTGTGGGCATATGAATCAACCCAAAGATAAGAGCGCGCAACCGACTCAAGCATCATCACAGTTCGAATCGGGCTTTGGTGGGTCTATGTTTGGTGGAGCCAATGGATCACAGTTTAATTCTCAGTCCAATGGTTCCCAATTTGGGGGACCTGGGAATACGGGAACACAGGCTGGTGGCGAATTTGGTGCCACTTCGTTTGGTGGTACCAACGCTGTGAGTCAGATTTTTAAAGAAGGTGGATTTGGCGGCGACGACAAAAAGAAAAAAATGATTGTCGTGGGAGCTGCTATAGCTGCAGTAGTCGTGTGTTTAGGTGCTGTGTGGTATCTCTTTTTCAATGAAGATGGTACTGAAACAGCAGCAACAACTCCTGCAATTACTGAGCCTGCTACTGCACCGGCGACTCAAGAAGAAGCAGCAACAGACGAAGACGATGCCGAAGAAGATGCAGCGCCAGCAACAACTTCCGCTGCTCCAGCAGGGGCTGCAAGTGGCAATGGTTCTACATGGGCTTACAACGAAGAATCGGGAGGCCCCGTAATTACAGTGGCACCTGGCGCTGCTGTAGAAGTTTCACGCTTGGCGAGTTTTGCTGAAAGTTATGTTGCAGGTAAAGCAAATGAAGCCGGTAAATTTAGAATTCCTGCTCCTCCTCCTGGAAAAGTATTTTGGCGTCTGCAAGGACAAAGTAATTCTAACGAAATTACGATTACTCCTCCGCCAGGTTTGGGACTCAGCTTTAATGCTCCTGGGAAACTAGCAAGCGGTGGGCAATTAAAGTGGTCTGCATCTGGTCCTGTGGCATTTTTTAGAGTGGAATTTGGAACTGATGCTAAATTCACTTCTGTGTCTCATGCCATTAGCACTAGCCAAACAAGTGCTGCCGCTAAAGATGTTGGCGCTGGGACCTATTTTGTGCGCGTGGGCGGATTTAACAGAGCTTCGGGCAAATGGGAATGGAGTTCTGCGTCATCGGTGAATGTGAATTGAGCCACTGACTCCAAGTTTTACCCATATGAGTGTCTAAATATTGAGGGCTTGTTTCGTAAAACGAAAACGAGCTCTCAATTATTTTACCGGCATTAAAAATAAATACGCATCCCGCCCCGCCATGTTCCAATGCAAGAGGGATAAATTTTTGTGCAACTTCAAAGGAGAAAGACTGAAGTTGTATTATTGTAATACCAAAGCAAGTGTAAATATAATTTTCGGGATTATAGGACTCGTTTTTAAATATGCATTTTATTTCATGGCGCAAATGAGAGTGACTGAATTCTGGATTCCAGTCGGATTCTAAAAAACGACTGCTCATTTCATTTTTAAATGAATCGGAAAATTCGGAGACATTAAATGGAATATTGGGATCTAAAAAAAGCGCTACAGGCGTGAGGCAGCCTCTACCAAGCCAACGCGAGCACATTGTTGCAGTTTCTTGAATTGAAGTATTTGGCAATATTTTGTAGGCATTTCGTACATCGCCTAAACCAATAACTTGTGTGAAGTGGGATTGATAATTCGATTGAAATGTTTGCACTGTGGTGTCTGTTCCGAAAACTAGCAAAAGGCGCCGCGACTCCATTGTTTGAAGTGGTCGCCAATTCACATCTGGCAATTCTTGAGAAACTTCGACTTTTAATGGCAATAATTGCAGTGCAAGCGAATCTATCAAAGATAAGATCTGCTCCCTCACGATTTTAGACAAGGGGTCGTCGTTTCTGAGAGAAGGGAGTCGCAAATAGGCAACTTTAGCACCTAATTCTCGGGCCGCGATACAGGGATATATCCAAGTCACTGGAACATTTGCCGATGCTATAATATGAATTTCTGTGTTATCAAGCAAAGTTATTTGAAAGTTTGACTCCCCAAGGGGTAGTAAATTTTGAATTGAATTTAATGTAGCATCTCTGTCTTCAGAGCTGTATTTTTGCCAAATATAAGGTTGCGATTTACTTTCTTGCGGGTCGAAATTTGGCACAGAAAATTCTGTCGAAAAATGTGGCTTTACATTCAGACTACAGCCCTTCAGGCTCGAATCAGCAGCGCGCCCTTGAAGTGCAAAAGAATTTGAAAACCCGTTTTTAGCAACGCAATTGGAATTTAAAATCTGCGGTTCCCAAATCTCGCCTAAATCTTCGGTGAGTACAGCACCGTAAGAATCTGAATTGTTTTCATCAATAAAGCCTAAAAACCCTTTTTCTCTAAAAGTATTTGCTTTCGTTAAAGATGGATAAATGGACAGCGCAGCAATAGAGGTGTTGCATTCAAAAGTAAAATTATCGGCATTGTAGTTTGAGTCACTCCAGGCTTGGCTTGCCAGTTCACACATGCCGTATTCGGAACTCAATTGTACATTAGATTGCGGGTCAAAAAGTTCTAAAATCAGACTTCGCAATTGTTGAGAACTCACGCTTTGAGTGCGGCCTTTTGTTCCGCCGGTATCGACAATTAAAATACGAGCTTCGGAAAAAAATGGTTTTGTTTTGTTTTGTTTGAACAGTTGCCAGAGTTGAATAAAATGAAAACTTGTGCCAAAAATAACGATCTGTTCTTCAGACTGCAGCGCATTTTTTAAAATATCAAAAGTTGCAGCGGAGCAGGAATCGCAAGTGACAATGGAATTTGAATGACTCGAAAACGAATGGAGCATAAAAGCCAATGAACTCTGGGGCCACTCTTGTTGCGATGGCACTAGGTTAAGAACAAAACTATGAGATGCAAAATTAAAACGATTCAGAAATTTTACCCATCCTTCCAACGATCCTTTGTCGTATTTTTTGAGTCCGGATGCGGAAAAAGAATGTGTAGAACGATTGTCTTGGGTGCTTCCACTTGACAAAAAAGTACTATGAACAGCATCAGACGAAGAGTAAATATTAAAAAGTCGAAAAGCTCTGATAGGAAGAAATTCAATGGGGAGGCCGAACACATCAACGCTAGTAAAAAAAGTTTCAATTTTTGAATTTTGAGCGACAAGTTTCTGGCGCTGCAATTGGAGTTTGGCAATTACGGCCAAAAATTGTTCGGAATGAAAGATAAAGTTTTGAGCGGGAGAAATTAAATTCATGTCGTCTCTTTATAAATTTGCAATGCAGAGTGCCTGTGCACTTGAATTTTTATATCAAATTTATGTTACTTTCAAAAGTCGGCCATTACCTGCTGGTGAGTCACTAGTTGAGTACCTAAAATAAGAGTGTAAACACCATGAGCCTTCTTTCTAGATTTGCAAATATGCAGTCATTCAAACAGGCGCTACAAAATTTATTTCGTGCAAATATTTTGGGCGCATTTATTTTTTTTATTAGTGTATTGGCGCTAGATCAAACCAGCAAATTTCATGCAGAAAAAGTATTTCTCAAGTGGTCGGGCGCCGCTGATGTGCGGGCGTACCGGAGCAGTAAGGAATTGGTTTTCACTTTGGGTCAATCGCCGTCGTTATTGTTTGCAAACGGTCGTTCGACCGAAAAAGCTACGAATTATTGGCTTGATTTTCATGTCACTTATGTTCGAAATCCGGGCGCTGCCTGGGGTAGTTTTGCTGGAGTGGCAGAAAAATACCGACTCACGGGTTTCATGGTGATGACAATTTTTATTTGTGGTCTCATTTTGTTTTTGCTTAAAAATTCAACAACCGATCAGGTCCGAGCGCGACTGGCATTGCTGATGGTTTTGGCAGGTGCCATTGGTAACGGGATCGATCGCATTTTTTTGAAATACGTGATTGACTGGTTGCAGTTTCATTGGCAGGTCTTTGGCTGGGAGTATTCTTTTCCTGTATTTAATATTGCTGACATAGCAATAAATATTGGGGTGGGGCTAATGGCTATTGATTTTATGTTGAATGAAATTAAAAGAATTAGGGGTAAATCGGTAGAATTGAAGGGAAACCAGAGTGTTTAGAAAAGAAAATACGACCAATATTTTAATTGGTTTTTTTATACTATTTTTTGCAGTTGTCTTGCTCGATCAAACCACAAAATGGCATGCTGAAAAAAAATATTTAACTTATTCAAACCCAGTAAAGTTGGAACAATATCGTGCTAGCAGCTTGAGAGTCATGACTCTTGGGCATTCGCCACTCTATGTTGAAGAAAAAAGTTCGCTTCAAATGGTTGGCAAGCCCGCCGCAGATTCCGCTCAATTAAAGGAGTCGTCAAACTGGCTCGATTTTAATATCACTTATTTGCGTAACGAAGGCGCAGTGTGGGGCATTTTTTCCGATTTGCCCGACTTCTATCGCTTGACATTGTTTTATTGTGTCACTGTAATTGCAGTGACTGGCGTGCTCGTGTTGTTTAAAAAAGCCAAACCAGAACAAGTTATTTACCGCGCTGCTTTAAGTCTTATTTTAGCAGGTGCGATTGGTAATTTTATCGACAGATTATTGTTAAAATATGTCATCGATTGGATTCATTTCCAATGGAGTATTTTTGGGTGGACTTATTCTTTTCCAGTTTTCAACGTGGCCGATATTTCCATTGACGTAGGAATTGGCCTCATGCTCCTCGATTCTATTTTAGTAGAAAATCGCGGTCGAAAAATTGCTGCACAGAACGCAACTCCAACTGAACCAAGTCCTGTAAATGCTATTTGATTTTTTATGGAATAATTGAACAGATTTTTAGTTCTGTTTTTTTTGCCCCTTGACCTTCCTTATCGCCGATGCACATTCTTTTTCTGAAAATAGTTTAGCGGAGACGATTGTTGAAGTCGTTCTCCGATTTGACTCAGAGGAGACACTCATCATGGCACAGCAAATATTGAAAAATTCGACACATAAAGTAAACGAAATCTTTCAAGCCGCTATCAGCGAAGCTGCTAATGCGCAGGTGCGAGTTCTCGCTCCTGAATTTGTACTTTTTGCATTGCTAGAACAAAAAGACTCCATTGTGATGCGGGTTGCAGTGGAATGCAATTTAGATGATGTACAAGTTAAAACTAAGATATTGAACGAAATATATGAATCAGTTTCTCAGTTCCAAAACATTGCAGAAATGCGTCAGGATAATAAAAAAAATCACGAAACCATTGGCTTATATGGTTCTCCCGAATTAAATTCTCTGATAGAAAGAGCAGAGCAAGAACGCAAGAATTATGGCGATACTTTTGTTAGTACAGGTGCGCTTTTTTTAGCATTTTTTGATTCCAGGCTTCATAAATTAAAAGAAATGTTGCAAAAAGCTGGATTCACTTTTGAAGACACTAGGCGGGCTCTGGTTAATTTGCGTGGAAATCATCGTATTTCGGAGCGAGACGATGAGACAAAACGTAGTGTTTTACAGCAATTTACAACGGATCTTACCGCCATGGGTAGGCGCGGTGAGTTAGATCCTGTTTTTGGACGTGATGCGGAAATTGATCGCGTAGTTCAAATACTATCGCGGCGCAAAAAGAACAATCCTGTGCTCATAGGCGAGCCTGGAGTTGGTAAAACGGTGATTATTGAAGGATTGGTTCACCGCTTGCTTGCAGGTGAGGTTCCCGATCATTTGATCGGAAAAAAAGTCATTTCTCTCGAAATGGGAGAGCTTATTGCCGGAACTAAAATGCACGGCGAATTTGAAGAACGATTAAAAGCAATCAAAGAAGAAATCATTGCACAAGAAGGCGAAATTATATTGTTCATAGACGAGCTGCACACCATGGTGGGCGCAGGGCGTTCTGGAGGGGCTCTTGATGCATCAAATATTTTAAAGAGTGCACTGGCGCGCGGACAGTTGCAGTGTGTTGGCGCAACAACATTTAAAGAATACAAACAATACATTGAATCAGATCGAGCTCTGGAGCGTAGATTTCAGGCGGTGCAAATTGCAGAACCATCGCTCGAAGCGGCAAAAAAAATGTTAGAATCGCTGGCTGGAAAATATGAAAAACATCATCATATCAAATATTCAACTGAAAGTTTGTACGCTGCAGTTGAATTGTCTCATCGTTATATTTCAAACCGCAGTTTGCCAGACAAAGCTATCGATCTGATTGATGAAGCAGGAGCTCTCAAACGAATTTCTACGGTGAGCGTGCCTAATAACATACAAAAATTAGAACTTGAAAAACGAAAAATGGAATCGGTGCGGTCAGAAGCGTTTGCAAAACAGGAATTTGCTCAAGCTGCGGAATTTCAAGTCACTTTGCTTGAACTCGAAACAAAAATTTCAGATCTCAAAAAAGCTTGGGAAATCTCCATTAAGCCAGAAGATAAAATAGTAAATTTCGACGATATTGCAAATTTAGTTGCCCGAAACACCGGAATCCCAGTGCAAAGACTCCGCACCGAAGAACTTGAAAAACTAAAAAATATTGAGCAAGAGTTAGGTTTGCGAGTTATTGGGCAAGATGCAGCAATTTCTCATATTTCAAATGCGCTGCGGCGCAGCAGGGTAGGACTGCGCGAACGCAAAGCGCCCATAGGATCTTTTCTTTTTTTAGGCCCAACCGGCGTGGGAAAAACTGAACTGGCAAAGGCATTAACCGACTATTTATTCAACGACGAAACTAAGCTAGTTCGCTTTGATATGTCTGAGTATATGGAGCGACATGAGACTTCAAAATTATTGGGAAGTCCGCCCGGATACGTGGGTTTTGGAGATGGTGGTCAGCTCACTGAGAGAATAAAAAGACAGCCCTATAGTGTGATTCTTTTCGATGAAATTGAGAAAGCACACCCCGATGTTTATCATATATTTTTGCAAATATTAGACGATGGTCGACTGACCGACGCTGAAGGGCAAAAAATTAATTTTGAAAATACCATTATTATATTCACAAGTAATATAGGTAGTGATATTATTAGCTCAAACAAGAGAGCTGTTGGCTTAGGGAAATTTGACGACGTTTTAACTTCAGTAGAGGTTGAAGCTCATGTGAATCAGGAGCTTAAAAAGCATTTTAAACCTGAGTTTTTAAATCGCCTCGACGCCAGTATTGTATTTCAAAAGTTGGGGCCAGTAGAAGTTTCTAAAATATTTGAAAATCAACTCAATTCATTGCGTCAAAGATTAATTAATATGGGGCTAGATTTATCGATTTCTGAGGACGCAAAAAATTGGTTAAAGGAACACGGATTTGACCCAGTTTACGGAGCTCGGCCATTGCGCAGGCTTTTAGAACAAACACTAGAAAACAACATTGCTCACGAAATCATTCGGGTAGGCAAAGATAAACTCACTGGCTTGGTGATTGGCAAAACTTTGAATGTCAGTTTAGTTAAGTCGCAAGCTGGAGTGAATGAGATTCACGTGGCCATTCACTGATTTGGAGCTCCTAACAATTCACTGCTTAAAATTGCTTGCCCCGCAATCGCGTTTCGTTTAAATAAGTGTATGATAAGATGAGTGTGTGCAAAAAAAAATAAAACCTAGGAGGGGTGGATATGAAATTCAGTCAAATATTGGGCCTTCAATTGATTCCTGCTGCCGCAGTTCTTGTTACCTTGTGCGCAAGCACTAGTGCCTTCGCTGAGCAATACATCAGCACCAATGGTTCCATCGCAATCAATGGTTTAGTTCCTACAAACCCTTGTGGTTCTATTGCAATCAACGGCATTAGTTATAAATTAAAGATTGGCCAAAATAATATTCAAGGACGCGCCGAAAACGTTACTTGCTCTACTTCGCAAAACGCAGTGACTATTTCTGCATCATTCGTCGACGATTCTGGTGAAGAGCAATGTGCCGGAGCTCTCGACCTTAAAATGAAGCCAGATTTGAAGGTCATTGAAGCAACTTGGAAGCCTGAATCTTGCAACCGCCAAGCATTCAAAAGCGTTTTCCGCAGTGGTCGCCCTGGCCCTAGCGGTTTTATCCAGCCACTTTAATTTTACAATCCACTCGAAACTATAGGGCTCTGTTCAGCAGGTTCCCACGCAACATCTGGCCACCATTTTTGATTGGGGTATCCGTTTTTTGATGTGGGTTCGAAAGATTCCCCTGGTTTAGGCAATGCAACTTTCACATTTGATTTGTTTGCGCTCACTAATATTCTTTCTCCTGGTTCTGTCCAGCTGTGCAATGCCAAAGAAAAAGTCGCCCAATGCACGGGCAATACCA
>JAYTOT010000017.1:0-72582 GCA_043747645.1 Pseudomonadota bacterium
GCCTCACTAAACCGATAATTCGAGTTTCGACCTCTAATTTTGCAAAATCGTGGTCTATTCTAAAATATTCATACTCGCAGGCATCGTACGAAACGGCGGCAATGCGCATCAACAATAAATCGCGTTTTTCTAGTGTGTCCAAAGAAGCAATGAGCACTTCAATGTTAACAAATTCAATGACCATTTCGGGCAAACGTTCCCAAGCAATGCCAAATTCAGAAATAGGCTCTGATGGCTGAACCGCCGATCGCACTGGCACTAAAATATTTTGCGCCAACATTTGCTTTATTAATGCGTGCAATTGTAGAGGTGATCCATTACTTTTTTGCAAAATAAATCGCACGAATTCTTCGGGAGGATTAGCCATTCCCATAGCTTGCAAAAAGTTCTCGACTTCTTTTTCTTCGAAGGGACGCAATTCCCAAGACTGGTAACGGCGTTTTAAATTAGACAGTCTGCGAATAAAACTATCTAAAATAAGGTTGCTGCGCTGAAACCGGTCGCGCATTGTAAGCACAAAACTATAGTTTACTACACCATTAACTTGTTCAGTCATAAACTGAAATAGAGCCAAAGTAGACGTGTCTGCCAAATGAATGTCGTCGAGTAAAAAGACCAAATGACTGTCGTCGCCTACCAGACTCCCAAACAATTCTACAAAACTCTGATTGATGCGCGACGAAGGTGCGGCATACCGCCGGTCGAGAGTTTCTGAATTGCGGATATCTAGTTCTTCATCGGGCTCAGCATCATCTCCACTCGGAACTGAAGTCGTGGGCGAGGCAAAATTGTTTGCCGCATTGTTCTGATTGGCATGCAATAGCGGGCGCAGCGCAGGAATGAGACGCGCTATTTCGGGGGCGCCGTCGCCTAATTTTCTGGCAATATTATCTAAAAATTCTCTATATTCACCCAAATTATGTTTTTCAAAATGAGAGAGATAGTCGTTAATTGCTAATGTCAGCGACTGAAACGGCAAGCGTTGTTCCGATTCGCTAAATCTTAAATAGAGAAATCGCGTGTCGGCCTGTTCTAAATGGCTTCGCACTTCATTCAAACAGCGGCTTTTTCCAAGACCAACTCCGCCCCTAATCACAACCCAAGACAAACGAGTTCGTTTATTATCTCGCCCAATGACTTTTATTATTCCATCGACTATCTCAGACTGCCCAACGTAGGCGTGCGATAATATTTTTCCTAGGCCGAAATCTTTTGTGGCCAATTCAAAGTCTTCGAGGCGCCCAATGGTCCGCAAACTTGCTTGCAATCGGCGCAAATCGCAAACTAATGCAAACATAGATTGATATCTGTCTTCTGGCTTTTTTGCAATACATTTGCTCACTAATTGTTCTAATATTTCCGGAACCTCATGGCCTCTAAAATTCCGAATGGGGGGTGGCGTTTTGTTCACATGGGCCTGACACAGTTCTTCATTTTTCAAATCGTAAAAAGGAGTTTTTCCCGACAAAAGCTCGTATGCGACAATACCTAAGCTGTAAATATCGGTGCGATGATCTAAACTCCAATCAACTAAACCCGTGGCTTCTGGGGCCATATAGGCGTAGGTTCCTACGACTTCGTTGCCACTAGGTTGAGTACTAGCGCCTAAAGTCGTGTAAGAAAGACGCGCAACTCCAAAATCCACAACTTTAATAATAGACCGAGGTTCACCCCTATCACGGCTTTCACACACCAAAATATTTTGCGGTTTTATATCGCGGTGAACAATATTATGACCATGCACATACTCTAGCGCCTCTGCAGCTTGCAATAATATATCTAATATTTCTGGTAACGACAGGCGACCGCCTCGGCTTTTCACAAAGTCGCGCAAATTGGGGCCCGAAATGTACTCCATAACTATAAAGTAACTACCCACGTCTTCGCCAAGCTCGTAGACCGTCACAATTCCCTGGTGCACAAGCTGGCTCATGAGAGTCGCTTCGCGCTGAAACCTGACGTAATCGATGGTTTTCATGGCCGGGTTGCGATTCAACAGCTTAACAGCAACAGGGCCACTTCCCTCGGCACCGATGCGCACGGCCCGGTATACGGCTCCAAATCCGCCCCGCCCTATTTCTTCGAGCAGTCGGTATGAGTTGTCTAATATCCGCTCGCGCACTCTGGCCCCCTCGACAAGCAAAACCTATGTGAAGATTCGGAAAATGTAACAAGGCACTTAAGACTTGCGACAGTTCGACCGATAGAGAAAAAATGCACGTTGTTTCGGACTGTGTCCGTACAGGATGGTGAAATGTCTCTCAAAAGGCAGCTCGGAGCACACCTCAGACGTAAGATACAGCCCGCCCTCATAGGCGTTTCGGCTGTCGCTTTGCTGACAGGTTGCGGAGATTTGAGCAGTTCTAACGCTGCTCAGCGCAGCAATGCTTCACGTGCATTGCCCGAAATTCCGTTGAGCGTCAGTCCTTTGATAGAAATGTTTTTTCCAAAGTCTCTAGAGAGGCAATCACTCACCTCATTGCTTTCGAGCTCACCTGGGCACGAATTAAAAATTCCTGGGATGTCTGACGACTTGTATCGGCTATCTCAATTGCAGGGTAGCGGATTTTCTTTATCCGACGAAATGACCACCGAAAATACTGTTCAATCTGGGCAGTTTACTTGGAAAAGTGCCGGCGGAAGACAATTTGGAGAATACGGCAAATCGCTCGTTGAAAGTCATCTTTATTATCAGGGAATTGCAATCATAGGAATTCAAATTAAGGCTGAATTCGACCAAGGAACTCTCTCTTGGATAAATGGAAAAACTGCATCTTGGATGAACAACGGCACTTCTCTCGACGCATTATTTCCAAAAACTGGGCAGTTTTCACTCGATGAGACTTCGGCAAAAGAATATGCTGCAAAACATTTAAGCTTTAAAATAGAAAACTTTCACAGTATTCAAAAACGTTACCTTTCGGCAAACGCTGGATTAAAATCGGTGTACGAAATGTTTGTGAGTGCCGGGCATACCGTTGAAAATACTATTGAAGCCGGAGCTCCGGCGTTTCCACTTAAAGTGTATGTTGATGCCGATACCGGCGAAGTTCTCGAAGTGATTCCACTCTCGCTTCATGTTGATGGAACTGCCTGGATGTACCGCGAAAACCCCGAGGTTTCACGCTCCGAAGGCCTCATTGAAGCTAAACTTCCTTTGCTGGTAGGCGATGGTTCGCGCCTCATACGCAATGAATTTACAGTTTTAAATTGCGATACGGCAGAGCCATCTAGCCTTTGCAAAACTTTGGCAAAAGGACCCGATTTTCGCCCTATTGCCTTTGAAGACCCTAAATACAACGAACTTGTTGCATTTAATGCTGTTACCCGTGCTTTTGAATGGCACAGACGTATTCAAGCGGCATCAGAATTGCCCGGCGGACTCACAGGAAAAGCCTGGGGAAGCATGAAGGGCGTGTTGGGTTTGAGCACAGAAAATCATTTGAATATTTATGTACGCGCACTCACTCGCTCGCCATCTGGTGACACAACCCGCGACAATGCACAATATTTACCTGGCGGCCGCCGTGGCAACGGCACTCCAGAAATAATTATTGGAACAGGTTGGGAACAAGATCAAGGCGCTCAGCGTTACCTTATTTATTTGGGTCGAGATTCAGACGTTTCGATGCATGAATTTGGGCATCATATTGTGTTTAGAAGCATTCACGATGTCTCTGGACAAAGCGGTGCAATGCACGAAGGCTTCGCAGATTATTTCACATATGCCATTACAGGAAACAATTTATTAGGCGAAAGCATTGTCGCAACAGGAAATTCATTGCGCAAAGGCTCACTCACCGGAAACGTGTCGAGCTACATGCGTTCGCCTCCACACAAAGCTGGAGAATTTTGGAGCTCTGCACTTTGGGACGTCCACGAAGGCCTAGGACCATGGAAAGACGACTTTGCAAAAGCAGATAAAATCATATGGGATTCCATTGATTACCTGAAAGAAGACGCAGGTTATTACGATGCCATTGCGGCAATTGGCAAATCAGCCGAAAGCTTTGCATTGGTTTCAAACGAAAATCCTGTCGAACTGAAAAGAAAAATTTACGCTATTTTTGCCAGTCGTGGTTTTATAGAAAAACCAGACAATAAGGGTAATCTGCCTCAACCTTCTGCAACTTTATTAGCAGCTGGCGGCATTACAACACCAGATACAAACACCGATTCAACTGACACAGAAGAAACAACACGTACCCCCGTAAAAACTAAAAAATGGTACTCTTGTGGTTCCATTCCTCTAGAAAACGCCGGAGCAAATACTGCTTCAGTTATTGTTCTTTTCATTGCACTCGCGGTTCCATTTGTAAGCGCAGTGAATTCGAAGCTTCGAAAAGCTGCCCAAAAAGTGCGAATTCCTGCCAAAATAGCCTCTAAGCTACGCCCTCGTTGACCTTTAGCAACAAAGCAGCGATAACAATGCCGCTCACTATTGATTCACATTGCACAGCGGGCCAGAGTTTTTCTGCCTGCTGCAGCTTTTTTCACATCAGGGATTTATATGCGTCATTCATCTGCTGCTTCTTCTATTTCTGCAATAATTGCCAGCACGGTTCTCGCTTCTGGCGCCTTCGCTGCTCCTAAAAAAGCTTCGGACCTCAAATCTGAGAAAGATAAAATCAGCTACATTTTGGGTCACCAAATTGGTGGCAATTTCAAAAAAAACAGCATCGAACTCAATTCCGAAATTTTTGCTGCTGCAATTAACGAAGCACTTGCCGGAAAACCTTCTGTTATTTCTACCGAAGACACACAAAAAATAATGACCGAGTTTCAAGCAGCAGTTCAGAAAAAAGCTGAAGCTAAACGCAAAGAACAAGGCGACAAAAACGTTGAAACTGGCAAAAAGTTTCTTGCTGAAAACAGCAAAAAACCTGGTATAGTTACTTTAACTTCTGGCCTTCAATATAAAATCCTCAAAGAAGGCGCTGGAACTGCTCCAAAAGCAAGCGACACAGTAACAACCCATTACGAAGGTCGTTTGATTGATGGCACTGTGTTCGACAGCTCAATCAAGCGCAAAGAGCCAGCATCGTTTCCTGTGAACGGCGTTATTAAGGGCTGGACAGAAGCTTTACAACTCATGAAGCCCGGCGCTAAATGGCAACTTTATGTGCCTTCAGACCTCGCTTATGGCGCTCAAGGCGCTGGTGCAGACATCGGACCCAACTCAACATTAATTTTTGATGTTGAACTCATTTCCATTGCTGCTGCCGACAAAAAAGAAGAAAAGAAAGACGAAAAGAAAGACGAAAAGAAATAATTTCTCGTCTCATGAATTTTCGCAAAAGTGGTCGTTTTTACAACGGCCTTTTTTAATTTCGTCAAGTTCGCACCTATTTGGAGCTCAAATGAATTTTAAATGTTTAAGTTCACTTTTGTTGACTCTCAACTGCGCCACAGCGCTTTCGCAGCCTCCACCAGGCATGGTTATTAAGCCCGAAGCCTATGTTTTAGATGTAGAACACACTAAAATTAACTTCGATGTTGTGCATTTAGCTATTACATCTGTAAATGGCAATTTTTTGAAATTCGGCGGCGAATTTAATTTCGACCCTACCAATTTAGAAGCAACTTCTTTAAAGGCATGGGCCGATTCAAAATCTGTTTTTACGGACAATAAAAAACGGGACGATCACATTCGCAGCCCCGATTTTTTTGATTCTAAAAAATATCCGAAAATTGAATTTCAATCCAAATCTGCAAAAAAAACAGGTGAAAAAACTTTTCAACTAACCGGCGATTTTACTCTCAAAGGCAAAACAAAAACTGTTATTTTTGATTGTAATTTTAAAGGTGCAATAGTTGCTTTCGGAAAGCACCGCGTAGGGTTTAAAGGAACAACCGTTATCAATCGGCAAGATTTCGGCGTGAGTTTCTCTACACTGGCCGATTCTGTTCCTTTAGTGGGCGACGAAGTCACTATCATTATTAATGCTGAAGGCATTTTGAAGAGCGACCTTTAATGCAAGCAGGCCTCGCCCTGCGCCTGTGGCACGCTCCACAATTGGCACTTATTCCGCAAAATTTTCCACTCGAAATTATGGCCGAAAGTGTGTTGGGTCATTTAGGTGGCCCTGCACTTTGGCATACTCGCAATTTAAGCGAAAATCGCTCGGTATGTTTGCATTCCGTTTCGCTCAATATTGGCGGCACAACTCCATTCGATTTAAATTTTGTCTGTGAATATAAAAAACTCATACAAGAATTTAAACCGACCGTGGTTTCAGATCACATTTGCTTTACGCAACATGAGCAACGATTTAGTTTTGAACTCTGCCCCTTGCCACGCAACAAAGAGACCGTAAATCATTTGACCAATCGCATCAATCAAATTCAAGATATGCTGCAATGCACTCTGAGCTTAGAAAATGTTTCCGCTTATGTGAGTTACACCGACAACGACATGAGCGAAATTGAATTTTTGAACGAACTCGTTTGTGAGACAAACTGTAATCTTTTACTCGATTTAAATAATTTGTATCTGAGTGCTGTAAATAACAATTCAGATGTTTTTATTGATATGAAATCAATTCCATGGAACAACGTGAGCCAAATCCACCTAGCCGGGCATTCTGTGCGCGACGGAATTTTATTCGACTCACACGACGCCCCCATTTGCGAAAACGTTTGGGGGCTTTTCGAAAAAGCCGTTCCTTATTTGCAAAGTGCGCAGGGCAAAACCAATCCAATCATTATTATTGAAAACGATAATCCCGAAACAAATTTTGAATTCCTATTAAAAGAGTGTCAATGCGCCCAAGATATTTTAGACGGTTTGGTATGAGTTTAAACGCGAGACAACAAATTTTTATTCAAGAAATTTGGGCAAAAAATGCAAATTCAAATAACTTCTCTAAGCTTAAATTAACACCTCAATCGCGTCATCACATAAGCCTTTACCAGGAAAGCTTATTTGGCAGAGTGACGCACACGCTTGCAAACAATTTATTCCACCAAGTTTCAAATGTGTTTGAAATTGAACTTGTGGAAGAAATATTAAGCGAATATTTCAGACAATACCCTGCGTCACACTGGAATTTAGAACACTGCTGCCTAAAATTGCCGGAATTTGTGCAGAATATTGAAGACTCTGAAAAATACGGGGTGCTTGCAGATTTATTCGAAGTTTCTTTATTACGTCACAAATTACTTGTGGGAGTTGACCCAGTAGACGATAAAAACAATTTAGAAAGTGAAATTCAAAACACATCCTCCAATCAATCAGAAAACCTGGCACATACATTCCTCAAAAAACCACATTTTTTACTTCATAATCGCTGTAAAAAAAGCGATTTATTTGAATTGTGGAATTTTAAAGCGGAAAATAATTCATCAACAATTAATCTAAAAAATGATGATTGCAGCATGCACCCCATTCCGCAAACTCTTTTTTTTCAAAAAACCTCACCGCTGGAAATTTTTTGCGTTGGGGTCAGCAAACCATTGGTGCCTTTTATAAATGCATTAATTAGCAATGAAGACGCACCTCCGCAAAGTATTTTACAATCGCTTGAGAGCTGCAGCGAGCAAGAAATAAATTTTGAAGATCTTCAAAATTTGATTACGGCGTTGACGCAAAATAATGCTCTTTCAATTTACAAAAAGGAGTGAAAATAATGGTAGAACAAATGCCATCGACTAAATATGTGCCAATGGTCATGCACAGCTAGCTTTTGGACGAGTGCCTCCCAACGAACCACCAGGACAAACCAGCCAGCTCTATTTTGTTCTTTGGCATGCAATGCTTCACGTCTTTTCATTAAAACTCTTCCACATCTATCGGGCGAAGAATCTAAAAATATACCAAAATTTGGCTTATTTTGATCAGGATATTGAGGTCCGCGATACAATGAAAGTGCAGAATCGAGCGAAATTGATTTTGAATTCTCTAACCAGTTTTTTTCATATTCAAACGAAAAAACTTCTTTTCCTCGAAGCAGATCACAATGTAAAATTCCACAGGTTTTGACTTTGCTGACTTCCGCAAACGATACAACAATCGATTTCCGATTTAAATTTTGACGATTCATTTTACGTCATTCAAACTGATTTCAGTTAATTTACGACGGCTTTGCTCAGGAACTCTAGCTCGAGTAGGAAGATTTAATTCTTGAAGCTTTCGACCCAATTCGTCGTCGCTGGCCAGTAATTCGAGTTGAAATTCTAGCCCCAAAACCAAAAGAACATTTGCCAATGCACCTACGGAACAATTACAGGCACCGATTGATTTGGGCTGTCGCTTTACAAATGATATTTGAATTGAATTGTGTCTGAGATAAATTTTAATTTGAAATAATGCACTCTACTTTAAAAAATCAACTTAAAATAACACCACTCCACAAATCTTCCAGAAATTTTTGAACACTCAAATACTCAATTCCATTGTCGACATAGTTGATTTGCGTGTCGCAAACCACTAAAAATTTCAGTTTTGGAAACTCTTGTTGCAAGGTCAGCATTCCTTTTATGTTCGATTTTCCGACTTTTTCAGATTGCTTCACCTCAGTAGCTACCTTGTCATTCAATATAAAATCAACTTCAAGTTTATCTTGTGTGCGCCAATATGTGATTTCGGTATCCGGTAAAACATAGTCTTTGTATGCAATTAACTCGCAATAAATAAGGTGTTCCAGTCGTTTTCCCAATTCAACAGTCGAAGTTTGCTATGCTAAATTTTTGCGGAGCGCATTGGCCACACCCACATCAAAAAAGTAACATTTAGGTGTTGATACTGGCTTGCGCACAGACTTTTTTTGGAACACAGGAAGCAAGTTTGCAATATTCGGATCTTGAAGAATTTGAAAATAATCACGAATTGTTTTGAGCGGAATACCAGACTGATTCGAAATTGTAGAATAATTCATTTGTTCGCAGTTTGAATCTCCTGCAATTTCTAAAAATCTGGCAAAATTTCCAATATTTCGAGTGAGCCCTTCGGCTTGAATTTCTTCTTTTAAATAACTGCCGATGTAGTTTTTGAGTTCTGCAGCGGGATTTTCAGACGATACTACACCTGGCAAACCACCATAAGCCATTCTCAATTGAATTGAATCTGCTTGATTTTCAGGAAACACGAATGGGTGAAAATTTTGTGTCCAAACACGCCCAGGCAGCAAGTTTGCCGCACCTCTTTTTAATTTCCGAGCGCTGCTGCCAGTGAGTAAAAAGCGGAGCGACTTGTCGCGATCAATTAAAAGCTGCACTTCGTCGAGCAAGGGGATGCATTTTTGAATTTCATCTATCACAATCAATTTGTCTGATTGATTTAACGACAACCTCAGAAGCTCGGGCCGTGCGTTTAGCGTTCTAAATGTGTCTGCCTCCAGCAAATCGATGTATTTCAAATTGGGAAATGAAGCTCTGCACAAACTGCTTTTACCAGTTTGTCTCGGGCCGAGCAAAAAATGCGACTTTTGTGAAAGAATGTCAGATAGTTGAAGCAATCTTTAATACATAGGCACCTCTTCCACCAAATTATACCTATAATCGGTGCCAGAGGGAATGATTTTTTGCACCCTTGGCACACTCACACCGTTGGAGTATGGATTGTGTAGAAATATGTCACTGTCCACTCTTTCGGGGCCACGCCGATTTCAAGGTGTCAAAGTAGGGAATTATTGATGAAAAAGTTTTTCAATACCACGGGTCCTTGTCATCCTGATAAGCATTATATGATTGATCCACTCACCCGCTTGACCGATTTGCACAAACTCATCGACAAAGAACTTTATTTTGTGGTGCATGCACCAAGGCAGAGCGGAAAAACAACATTACTTATGGCTTTGGCAAAGCAAATCACCGCTGAGGGCAAATATGCCGCAATGGCATTTTCGTGTGAACGGGGTCAGCCATTTGGTGACAATATTGAAGATGCCGAAAAGGCTGTCATTGAATCTATTTTACAAGCATCACGCAATACTTTACCCGCAGTGTTGCAATGCCCCAAACCTCCTATTGTGACCAAAGGGTCGCAATTAAATGCTTTTTTGGAGGCGTGGGCGCAGTGTTGTTCAAAGCCTTTGGTGCTTTTTTTTGATGAAATTGACTCCTTGTTTGACAAATCACTTATGAGTGTTTTGCATCAATTGCGTAATGGATTTTCTTATCGCCCGCAAAACTTTCCGCACAGCATTATTCTTTGCGGTTTGCGCGACGTCCGCGATTACAAAATAACATCGGGGAGTTCACCATCTCTTGGAACAGTAAGTCCGTTCAATATTAAGTCCGATTCATTAACCTTACCCTGCTTTACCACTGCCGAAGTTGCCACTTTATATTTACAACACACCACTGCCACAGGCCAACAATTCGAAACCGGAGCCTTGGCAAAAGCCTGGGAATTAACTGCAGGTCAACCTTGGCTTGTGAATGCTCTGGCTAACGAAGTCGTTGGTAAAATGAAGGTTCCAGTGGGTGAAATCATTACGGTAGCGCATATTGAACAAGCGGCTCAAAGGCTCATTATTGCGCGCGCCACTCACCTCGATTCACTGGTTGCAAAACTCCACGAAGAGAGGGTGCGTAACGTTATTGAACCTATTTTAGCTGGCTCGATTTTTATGCCAGACGTCACCTATGACGATGATATATCATTTGTACGCGATTTAGGATTAATCACTGACAAAGCTCCTTTAAATATTGCAAATCCTATTTATCGTGAAGTCATTGTTCGTGTGCTTGCGTCGCGAGCTTCAGATTCTATTTTGTTTGAACGCCCATCATTTGTAGATGCACAGGGTTTGTTAAATGTGGGCGTGATATTGTCTGAGTTTGCCTTGTGGTGGGCCGAAAACGCCGAAGCAATGCTTAAAGGACATGTTTATCACGAGGTAGCAGCTCAAGTGGTGTTTATGGCTTGGCTGCAAAGGGTTGTAAATGGCGGCGGAATTATTGATAGGGAATATGGCATTGGGCGTGGACGAATTGATATTTTAATCCGCTGGCCGCATCCAACTGTTCAAACACCTCGACAATGGCAGCGCGAAGCTTTTGAACTCAAAGTGTGGATTCAAGGCAAGAGAGACCCGCTCCAGCAAGGTTTAATTCAGCTCGAACGTTATTTAGATGGATTGAATATGACTAGCGGAACCCTAGTGATTTTTGATCGCCGACCCGATGCCGCTCCTGCACCTGAACGCACAAATATTTCACAAACTACAACACCTAAAGGTTATGCCGTGCGATTGTTGAGGGCTTGAATTAGCCATTTTCACATAGCTAAATATTTAATTGAATGCGCATATAGCCACATATTTAATTGAATTTGACATGTGTATAAAACTTTAGTATTTTTGGTTATTTCCCGAATAATAACAGGATCAATCATGGACAAAATTCCGCCTGAAAAGCAAGAACAGCTGGTTTCGTTTTGGCGAGATGGCAGCCTCCAAGCAATGCAAACAGCAGAAGAAATTTTTCAAAAAACGAGCCAATTTGCGATGGTTCTTTTTAACTTGCACCTTGCAATTGAAAAAGCATTAAAGTCAAAAATAGTCGAATTAAACAGCGAATATGCCCCCTATTCGCACAATCTTGTTTATTTAGTTTCAAAAATCAAGTTATCTCCATCACAACAAATCCTCGAAAATCTAGCTCGAATCAGCGAATATAATTTGACGACTCGATACCCAGAAGACAAAGCAGCACTCAGAGAACTCGCCGATAAATCTCTGGCAGAAAAAGAATTTAAAAACACACAGGAAATTTTAACGTGGATTTTTTCGCAATAAAAGAAGCTGTTTTAATTTTACGCCGTAAAATGATAGACCGCGGATACCGTTTTGATGGCGCAATATTATTTGGTTCTTACGCCAAGGGCACTGCACATGCAGAAAGCGATATAGACCTAGGTATTTTGTCGCGCGATTTTGGAAAAAACCGCATTGCCGAAGGCGCCATGCTCAATTCTCTGTTGTATTATATTCTTCCCCAAGCAGAGGCTGTGCCAATTTCAATTTATGATTATATCGACCCCATGAACATTTCGCCATTGCTACATGAAATCAAAAAAACAGGTAAAATAATTGTTTGAATTCTCCAACCTGCTAAGTTACCTTAATGCGCTTGGGTCTAACGGCCAAATACACAAAAAACTCTAAAATGTAGGGCATAAAAAGTGCAGACATCGCCCAATGAAGGAGCCAATTTGCATTATGATGACTACTATTTGGCAATACCAACATAAATAAAGTCGCTACAACTGGCACGGCAATAAAAAACCACCACATTTTAAAAATAAGGTACCGGTGCTGAAAACGAGAAAGAAACAATGCAGAAATAGCAAATGGAATTCCCGTAAAAAGCGAACCGCAAAAAATAGAACACCAGGGGTCGGGCATTCCATGAATGTGCATGGCTACAGAATGAGACAAAGCGCCAAAGCCCACCGAATTTTGCGCACAAATAAACAAAGAAACAAAATAACCAATGCATGAAAAAAGAAGATAAACAGTTGCCAATTGTTTGGGTGAACGCACTAAATCGTTTCGAATGATTGTTTTAAGTTTAGAATCATTTTCAAGTCTGAATTGAATTTCTGTAGAAACTCCCGCTTTACCAGATTCCATGCTTAAAAATTCATTAAAATCGTTTTGGTCACTTACTACAGTGTCAAATTTTTGTGTGACTTTATTACTCATTTTTATCTCCCCCTTTTTTAGAAACACCAAACACTTGGCGCAATATTTCGATTGATCTGCTGTAATTCTTTCTCAACGAAACTTCCGATTTACCTGTTACTTTAGAAATTTCTTTAAACGACAAATCGTTTTGCACACGCATTTCAACTAAATTGCGTGCATTTTGAGGCAAATTACTCAGTGCCATTGCAAGTAATGGCACATGTTCTGATTCCAAATCATGGGTTACTGAAGCAGGCAAATTATCTAGCTCTGATTCTGGCAGACGCTGCAAATTATTTTTTGCTTTTCCACCACTCCTTAATTTGTCCAACACACAATTGTGCACAATGGTAAAAAACCAAGGCAGTGCCTGCTTTCCAATCTCGTACCGCTCAATATTTTGATGAAGTTTCAAAAAAGCGACCTGAGCCGTTTCTTCCGCGTCTTCAGGGCATAAGCCGCGCTTTAACGCATAAGCCATGACTCTTCCAGAATGCCTTTTATAAAAGACGTCAAAAGCGCCTTGTTCTCCATATATCCAGGCCTCTAAAAGCTTATCATCCGAAAGTGAATCGGCCAAAATAATTTCCCCCGCTCATGGTTTACGAAAGCGTGATGAGTTTGTGACATTATGAAAAATGTCACAATGGCCCATACTACTCGTATACCGACTCATAACATGTTGTAAATTTTGCGAGGATTTTGCATGCAAGACAAAAATGCCGCACCTGAAACGAAAAATCCTGCAACAGAAACCCCAGACGGTCTTAATTTTGAGTCCACACCGACCATTGCAACTCGTTCAGAAAAACCAACTGGCGCAACGTTAATTCCAGAATCAATAGCAACCACGTTGTCTGTTTCTTTGGTATTTGTTACTTTATTGCTCACTTTTTTGATCTCGCAGTGGCTCTGCAAAAAAAACAATACCTCCAAATCTTCATTTAAAAATATCGAAAATTATGATATTATCAATCCATCATATCATGTGATTTCAATGTTAATCAGTTCTTTTATAGGCCTGAATGTTTTTTTTGGTGGCCTCACTGCATTGCTCCTGAACGGAAATACCGAAGACGCTCGCAGCTATTTTTCCGAAATTTCGGCCCTAAAACTTGCGAGATTGTCGCACCAACATTTTTTTGGCTATGGAATTTCATTCGGCGCAATTGCCATTTTGGCTTTTATTTATTTAGGGGCAAACAAAAAAAGAATTCTTTTTCCTGTTTTGGTTACTTTTGCCTTTGGGTTCCTTGATGCATCGTCTTGGTGGTTGAGTCATTTTGTGAGTTTCGGTTTTCACAATCTTTCCTACTTTACAGGAGCCGCTTTTGCATCAGCTTTTATTGTTATTTACTTTCAACTTGTTCTTTTTCACATCAAATTCTTGTTCAAAAAATGATTTATTTTTAATCGCAAGGAGAACCATTTGTCAATCCCTATTCTTTTTCGTTTCAAACTGACCTTATTTGCAACTGTACTCAGTTCAAATTTATTGCACTCAATTAACCAAGCCAGTGCCGAAGAACTCAATTTTGATGAACCTGTTGTCGCTGCTAAAAAAGAGTCAAATGTTCCAGCTCAAGTGGGTCCAATTTCTAATATTACATTAGGTGGGGCTGTAGACTGGCGTGTGACACATCAAAATGGAGCAAAACGCCCAGCGGCATTTATTCACGTGAATGAACTGGTCATTAGCGCCACCGTTGGCTCACATATTGCAGTTTCTGCAGAGCAGTTATTGCTCACAAGTGAGCTAGGATCGGTGGTTGGTCAAGATCACGGATTTGTGACCGTGAGTCTCATTCAATTGCCTATTTTACCAAGCGGCATGACTTTAAAATTAGGGCGTTTTAGAGGCAAATTTGGCCTTGATGCACAAGTAGATTCACCGGCAAACATTTTTCCTTCGCAAGCACTTCGCAGCAATGGTTTTGTGACTGACGTAGGAATAAATCTTGACTATTCGTTCGCAGATTTTGAATGGATTGCAGAAGCTTTTAATGGGTCTGATTACATGATGAAATCTGGGCAAAAATCTCAAATATCTGTCAATAAGCCACCCATTCAATCTCGCATTGTTTATCAGCCAGCAAGCAATTTAAAAATAGGCGCCTCTGCCATGATGGGCCAAACTTGGGACAACCAAGTGAACCCTAACATTCTCGACATGAGCAGCTTAGGATCTCAATTTAATGGCAGTCGCACCATTGAAAGACGTCGTTTAGCCTTGGATATTGGGCTCCGGACGGGATTCGCAGATTTTTACGCCGAAGGTATTTACGGAACAGATAAGGGTAGACTGGCACAGCCCACAAATGCAAAAGAAACAACTGCAAAGGGAGCTTTAGCAAGAGTCGATTTTCCACTTTTTAATATTGGTGAAGAAACCCGAAGCAAATGCGCTTTTCAATACGATACCTGGCAAGACGGAAGTTTTAATGGTCGAGTGGCATTTGTTTCCGCAGCATTTTCAGTCATGAATGACGATGGCTGGACTGCACGTGTTGGTGGCTCAGCTAACGATTTGGCTTTTCAAAAAACAAAGCCCAGCTACGTTGAGAATGCACCCTGGAGTGTCACCACTCAACTTTTGGTTTCATTTTAAAAAGGATAAGCACATCATGTTTTTGCAATTATTTTCTGTTCAAAAAAGACCATTTTACCTTGCGGCAACAGTATTTTTTAGTTTTGTTGTTTTCAATTCATGCGGAAAATATCCTGCATTAAATCACGAAGAACCCAGCGGCGAGAAAATACTTCCCCTTGCTGCAAATAGCCCCGAACTCACAGGCGCAGGATATGTGCCACTTTACCTAACAGGTAATTATAAACAAAAAAATGTTGATTTTGAAATCAAAGAAACCTTGGTAGACATAGACGCTGGCTATAAATACCGCGCCATTACTTACGATGGCAATTTTCCTGCCAAAACATTTGCCGTTGAGCAAGGCACTCTGGTACGCATTAAAATTGTGAACCAGTTGGAGAGCGAACACAGTTTACACACTCATGTGATTAAATACAAACCCGAAAGTGATGGCACAAAATCTACTGCTACAGCACCCAAAGGCACTCGTTATTATTATTGGGAAGTGACTAACGACACTCCTGCAGGTTACTATCCTTTTCACGATCACGGTGGGCCAGGCGAAGGCGCACAATCACGCGGCCTCGTTGGAATGGTGCGCGTGGTAAAACCTGGTGAATTAAATACGGCCGGTTTTGGTATTTTACTCCATGATGTCGATGCAAATTATCTTTTTTCAATGAACGGCTCACCCGTCACCTCAGGCGGCGGAGGTGGGCACGCGGGTGGCCATGGTGGCGCTCCAAATACTGCAGCAACTGAAATTCCAGCACACCTTATAAATGGCAAATTTGGCATGCAGCAAGAGAACATGTTCGAACTCCTGCAAGGCTCAACAATTCCAGTTGGGATCGTAAATTTGGGAGAAAACATTCATAATTTTCACCCTCACGGAAATTATTTTACCGCTAATATTGGTCGCATTAACGATACACTTGCACTTCAGCCGGGAGAATTTCAGACCGTATTATTAAAAGGTGAATCGAAAGGAGAATGGATGTACCATTGCCACGTGCCAGGTCATGTAGAAGGAGGAATGTGGAGCCGCTACATTGTTAAATAATTAAATTCGATTCAACCTAAATTTACAATACAAGGAAATCAATAATGAAAACATTTTTCAACGCTACAATTAAATCCGTTATTTTGAGCTCCATGCTCTGGGCATCTGCACTTTCAGCTTCTTTGGTTTCTGCAATTTTTGCATTTTCTTGCGTTGCCATGGCACACGAAAAAACATTTCCAACAAAACAATTGAATGCACTCGCGCCTAGCGATGAACACATTACGTTCCGCGAAAGCGCATTGCATCCAGCTTCAGAAGCTTTAAAAGATTTCGAAAAAAAATACGAACTAGTTTTTTCAAAAGGTGAATTGTCTGGAGGAGTGTTTTTGGGTTCTAAATCCGATAAAAAAACCTCTGTAGTGGCTGTATTTTTGGATGGTAAAACTAGCAAAGGTGAAACAGAATTTGGAGCTTCAGTGAGCACCCAGGGCAAAATTGTAAAGGTCAAACTATTTTCGAGCCCCGAAACTTCTGACGCAACAAGTGAAGAATTTTTAAAATCACTCGAAAATAAATCTGCCGACGAACTGCAAGAAATGAAAAAAACACTCGCTAAAGATAGTTCTCAGTATTTTGTTGTTACTTTATCTCAAAAAGCACTAGGCCGCGTTGCTTCTAGCTTTGCGAAGAAATGAGAAACCAATGTTAAAAAAAGTTCTAAATTTTTCGTCAATTATTGCCACAATTGTCTTTTTAAACAATATTCAATCTGTTGCATTTGGGCTTCCGCAATTTCAGCGCCTGCTCAAACAGGAGTACGGATTTAAAGCACCTTGCGCCACTTGCCATTCTCAAGGTGGTGGTTCAAGTCTTTCGGCATACGGCAAAGCTTTTGAGAAAGCGGGCAAAAATGCAAATGCAATTCGCACAGTTGCAAGCTTTATTCCCAAGGGCGATAAGCTCGATTTTGGTACAAAACTCAAAGCAAAAGCCAACCCCAACGACCCCGAAAGCACGCCCCAAGCTCCTGGCACGTGGGCTGGGCAAAGCGATATTCCAACCAAAGAACTCAAAGAATTCAGTCCGTCAGAGATTGATAAATTCACTGTGCTAGAAGGCGAATTAAATGACTCCCAGGTCGATGGACTTAAAACAAAATTAGGGTCCATTTTTCAGGACGAAGATAAATTTCCTACTTTTTATTTTGGAGAAACCGCGGGCAAGAAAAAATTTGTAGTTCAATACGTGCGCATTGAAGGCCTGAAACGCACTCTTGGTCTCGTAGTGAGCACCAAGGCAGATGTGGTAGGACTCTCGTTTATTGGCACCAAAGGAAAACCTTTAAGCGATGCTCTAAAGGCAAGTATTATTGGAAAATCTCTTGCAGGAATCGAAAGCCTTTTAGCCGCGTCTAAAGATGAAGAAAAAGAAATTGTTGGTGCCGTGGTGCGAGGACTGTCTGTAATCAAGCTCGCTTTTGGAGCAAAATAAATCTTTGTCACAAAATTAAAAGCCTAACCGTATACCACCGCGTGGCTGCAAATTTCTAATTCGTTTCGCGCATTGGATTCTCTATTATGCATAATATTCAGCTTAAAAATTACAATAAAACAATAAATAGAATTATAAATTATTTGTGTTTTGTTTCCTTGATTTCCAGTTTTTGTGCATTTGCCGCGCCACAAGCATTGCTTCAAGGGCGCTGGGTAGGCTCCGTTACTCCAATGGGCTCACAGCTCAACATAGGTATTATTGTCGATGTCTTTTTATCTCAGCCCAATAACACACGCGAATTTCCCCGGCTCGAAAGCATCGTTCGTCTTGCATTAGGGGGGCCATTAGGAATTGAACGCACCACCGTTCACTACACCTCAGTTCAATACAATTACGAAACTGGCGACTTAACGCTTGACGAAGAAGGAGCTCCCTTTATTCTACGGGCCCTTGTAAAATCTAAAACCAATGTTGAAGGACAATTTACCGATAAATTGACCGGTAAAACTGGATCTTTTAACCTCGTATTTGGAGATGCTTTGCCAAGTTCGGGTGAACCATGCGAACCTGGCGAACAATGCGAACCTCCAGACAATCCTAAAACGCGCCTCCCAACTTCTGGTTTTTTGCCAACTTTAGCTGGAAATTACTTAGGAACTTGTAATGAAAATGAATCATCGCGGCTCGAAATATTAGGACTTCGCAATAACAATTCTGATTCTGCGCAAGAATTTCCCGCCTCAACAAATTGGAATGTGCGACTCGGATTGCAAAATAGAGGCCAGTGCGATTCCAGCAGTAAAAGTTATTGTGTTGCAAAATTTTGGAATAATGTTGACTTTTCGTTTATGAGCAGCAGACTTAACTTGCAATCAAATGAATCTGCAGATCAGTGCGTCTATGGGCCAGCGGGACAATTAGAATGCAAAATTCGGATGGGCACAGCCGAATCAATTTGTAAATTCAATCCTGAAAAATCGTTTCCTGCGCTGTTTGAACCTCAACAAAAATCTTTTGAACTTAAACCAAGCGCAGCGGACCTCGTTTCTCTTCCAGCCATTGGACAAGATAATTCCCTTTTGGCAAATGCTCTAAATGGAACATTTGTAGGATATATTTTTGTAGAATCGCAACTCCAATATCAACCAGTTCAATTTACTTCTGTGAGCTCAGTGAGCACAGACAATCCACACAACGAACCAAATGTTTTTGTGTCCGGTAGTTTGCAACTTTTAAACCCTAGCCCTTCGCCCGATCTCCGATTTCCCATAGAACGCCGCACTTTTTTTCCTTCTCCGGGCTTCGCATTACGATCTGAAAAATCTGACCTCTTTTTGGTCATTTCAAAATGGACTTCTGGCTATGTGGCAGGAACCGCCTATTCTCAATCCAGCGGACGAGTTGGCGCTTTTGAGCTCCTTAAAAATGCGACATTGCAGTCTATATCAATGCCAAGCCTTGCAAAAAACCTTTCAGGAGCCTATGAATCTAAAGGTAACAGCCGATCGTGGCATTTAGAATTGTTGAGTACTCCATTTTTAAATAACCTTACTTCGGCTCATAAAATATCTGGATCTGCACAAATATTAATCCCAGGCAGTCCGTTTCCCCGATTTGCGATTCAATCGGGTTTGGCAGAAATATTTGAAGGATACATTGGAATATCAGTTAAAGAATCCAGCGGGAGTGAGCGTTCCTTTGTTGGGACAACGATGCCTAATGGAGATTTAAATCTGCGCATTGGGAGCTCTGGTAACTTTGGATCCCAAATGCCAACTGCAGACAGAATTTTATTTACGAAACTTTCTGAATTTAAAGCGGAGTAACAGAAACATGCAAACTTCACGCCGCGATCTTTTTTCAAAATCTGCAAAAATAGCAATCGGAACGGCAATTTTTAATTCCTGTTCGCCCGAAAAAAGCAACAATTTCGGGCGAACATCTCTCGAAATTGAAAATCATAAAAACACTAAAAACCCATTAAACCTTAAAAACCAAGCGAACGAAATAAACGCACTAAACGTTTCAAATTATGTTCCTTGCATTACCCCAGGCATAGAAACGTTACCTTATGAAATGGATGGCAATGTAAAAGTATTCAAATTGCGTGCCGAGCCCGTAACTCTATTGTTTCCAGACATGTCTGATGGAATGGGCATGAAAATGCGCAATATTAATGCATGGGGCTACAATGGCTCTAGCCCCGGCCCCACTATTGAGTGCGTTGAAGGCGACACGGTGCGCATTGTTGTTGAAAATGGATTGGCTGAAAACACAACGGTGCACTGGCATGGTCTTCACATTCCCTTAGCAATGGACGGCGTGCCAGGCCTTTCGCAGACACCAATTCCACCTGGCGGTTCGTTTACTTATGAATTCACCCTAGAGCAACATGGCACTTATTTTTACCATTCCCACGTGATGCAAGCCCGCCAAGTGGGCCTTGGTTTAATGGGATTTTTTATTATTCATCCTAAAAATCCTGAACCGTGGATGATTGTCGATAAAGATTACGCCTATTTTTTACACACCTGGATGATTCACCCCGGCAGTCCCAACCCGGACACAATGGAAATGTCGGAATTTAATTACTTTACATTCAATGGCCACACTGGAAATAACATTGTGCCTATGGCGGCAAAACAAGGTGAAAAAGTGCGTATTCGTGTGACCAACTTGAGTATGCTCGTTCACCCCGTGCACATTCATGGCCACACCGCCCGACTTACGGAATATGGTGCAGGTTTTGTACCTCCAGCACAGCAAATTCCACTCAATACCATAAATGTAAGTTCTGCCGAAGTACGCGTTTTAGAATTTGAAGCAAAGCGTTTGGGGCAATGGCTTTTTCATTGTCATTTTGTGCACCACACTATGGACGACATGCACCGCACACCAATTCCCGGCACGGGTGGCGGACATGCTGGCCACCAAATGGATTCAGGGGGAATGCACACTCACATAGAAATTACTTAAATTGATTCATTTTTAGTTTGTTAGTTTTTCTCTATTTATGTTTTTTATTTTTAAATTATGCATTTTTAAGGTTCACTCGGAGAGTATTATGAATACAAAGATATTTATCGCCATAGCATCATTCTCAACTTTAAATTCTATTTCTGCTTTTGCGGAAGATCAATTTTTAGATGCGACGTTGCAGCCTCGAGAATCGCTACTTTCAGTTCAAAATCCTTATGTTTCGCTTTATCAAAAGCGGCTCGAAGTAGCACAATTATCGGTGCAGCGTTTTGAGACGATTGCCGAAAATGAGCGAATCAAATGGAAGCGCATGGAATCTCTTGGTGCAAACGGTGCCGTGCCAGCAATAGATGTCGATGCTCAACAAACTCGTTGGCAAATAGCAAACAAACGCATTGAAATAGCAGATGCTCAAGTCGAAAAAGCCAGCGCACTTTTAGCCATTGCAAAAGAACGCACAGGCGCAGGCCTCGACATGCCAGTTTGCACCATAGGAAAGTAACACATTTAACGGCAGAATTATTTCTTGATTATTCAGATAATTCAGATAATTCAGCACATTATTACCCAAGCAATTTGAATTCTTTAAAAAGATTGTCTTTTTGAAGTTTATGACCGAGAGATTTCTAGGAGATTTGTATGAAAGTATCATTAGCTGTTGCGTCTTTGGCGGTTTATTTTTCTTCCATCGCATTTGCCCATGGCAACCCACTTGATATGACCACTGCGTCAGTTACCGAAGGCATTGCACAATTCAAGAAAGATCACCCTGAACACATTGAACATTTTCAAGGCATAAAGGCATGGCCTGCTGGAACAACAATTGAGCTTAAAATTTATTTACCAGACAACGCATCTGTTGGGTACACATGCGGCCACGACGAAGCCGCAATGGGCAAGCTTAAATGCACAATGAAAATGTAATTCAAACGAACTAAGGAGACTCTGAATGAAGCCACTTCTGAATTTCAAAAATATCTTTGTTATCACTGTTTTTGCCGTAGCAGCTCATGGGCAGTATGCCTTTTCACAAAATACGAGTCCCTATTTGCGATTGTACCAAGCGAAATCAAAGGCGGATAAACTTGAAACAGAAGTGGCTCGCATTAGCTTGAACAACGAAAAAAAATCACTCGAACGTCTCCGCCCCCTTGTGTCGCGAGGAGTGATATCGAGGCAGCAATTTGAAGAACAGCAAATTAAAGTCGATATTGCAAAACTTGAGGTCGACAATCTAGAAGCAGTGAGTTCTCAATCTGATTCGCTTTTGTATGTGAATAAACTGCGCATTGAAAACGGCCTCGAAGTTCCCATATGCCCCGAAGGGGAATGATTTTTAAAAATTTTATCTTATAATATTGGCATATTAAAGTAACAACTTTATTTTATACGCTTTTGGCCGATTTGATTTTCAGCAAATGGGGAGACTTATTTATGAAGACTTTGAGCCAATCGATTTTAATTTTACCTGCGTTTATTGCAATTTGCGTTTTAGCATGCGGTAAAAACGTCAATGCTGAAAAAAATCCTGCTGTGGTTAAAAAAGGTGGTTTGCAAGGCGGCGAAAACGTAGAAATTACAGTTAAAAAAGACTCCGTAGGCTCTCCTCAAGGCGCTAAGGACTCGACGGCGCAAAATCCAGCACCACAAGTGCAGCCCGCACAGGCAGCGTCAACATCCGCTACGGCATCCGAAATGCCCGTATTGCCGCCTAGCGTGCCTTTCATTGCACCCGTTAAAGATCCCCCAGTTGCAGCCAAAGAAGTTGTCGCCGCAATGCCCGTAAACGTGCTGGGAAAAGTTGACGACGGTGTGAGCGCAGGGCTTTCTGGTAACTTGTACGACTTTGGCTCTACTCAGTATCAAAAATTACCCGATTTTTCGACCCTCACGCCCATTGGTAAAGTGTTGGCAAAAAACTTTAGCACACCGGGTCAGAGCCAAACAATAGGGTTTCCAGGTATCAATGACTCGCTAAAAGGGTTCTACGGCTTAGTTTATGAAGGCCAAATTAACATGGCGAAACCCGGTGACTATCAGTTTATGGCTTTTTGCGACGACGGCTGCAAGGTTTATGTCGATGGCAAAGTAGTGCTCGACTACGATGGGCTGCACGACGGTTACACTGAAAAACAAGGGCCTACAATTAATTTTGGCAGTGGCTGGCACACCTTTAAATTAGAATATTACCAAGGTGCACCCAATGAAATCGCTCTCTCTGTTGCTTGGAAAACACCTGGAGCGACAGACAAAGTTATAGTGCCACCAGAAGCGTTTCGGCGAAGCACGTCTCTCACTCAATGATTTTTATTCTGACATCGCTTTGACAGGCCTACTAATTTTTTTTAAGCTTTCTTTTACAACTTCATTTTGTAAAAGGAATGCGCAATGCCAAATGCAATCAAGCCTCAAAGCTTTTCTAGTAATTCAAACAATTTTTGCAAAAAAATTCAACGCTATGCTGTAGCTGCTGCAGCACTTGGCTGGAGCTTAAGTGCAATGGCTGGTGGCCAATTGCAAATCAATTCTATGCATTCAGACCCCACTGCCAAAAAAGCATTCGATGTTGTTTTAAAAAAATTTAAAGAAGAAAACAAAGACATCAATGTTACCTTAAACACTATCGATCACGAATCCTATAAAATTCAAATCCGCACTTGGTTGCCCAACAATCCACCCGATGTGGCAACATGGTTTGCCGGAAACAGATCGCGTTATTTTATTGATAAAGGATTGGTAGAACCTATCGACGACGTATGGAAACCCCTTGAAAAACAATTTGGTGAAGGCAGCCGCAAAGCTGTTACGTTTAATGGCCATCGTTACCTTATGCCTACAAATTATTACCACTGGGGATTTTTCTACCGCACCGACGTTTTCGAAAAAGCTGGAATTAAAGAAGCTCCACGCGACTGGACCGCATTTATGGCCGCAGTCGAAAAATTAAAAGCTCAAAAAGTAACACCTATTACTATTGGTACAAAACAAGCTTGGCCCTCTGCTGCTTGGTTCGACCTCCTCGATATGCGAGTCAATGGCTACGAATTTCACATGGCACTTTTGGGCGGAACCGAAAAATACACCGACCCACGGGTTAAAAAAGCATTTGCACCTTGGGCAAATTTAGTGAATGCAAAAGCATTTCCTGAAAACGCTTCGACCATGACATGGCAAGAAGCAAGCGCTTTATTATGGCAAGGCAAAGCTGGCATGTATTTAATGGGAAATTTTATTACCACAGAAATACCAGCAGATCTTAAAGGAAAAATTGGATTTTTCCCTTTTCCAACAATCGACGAAAAAATTGCAGCTTCGCAAGTTGCTCCTACAGATGTTTTCTTTATTCCTTCAAAAGCTAAAAACAAAGAAAATGCAAAAAAATTCATGGCATTTATGGGCCGCGCCGATGTTCAACAAGTGTATAATAATATCAATGGCCAATTGCCAGCTAACTTTACAGCGACAATCGACCCTCACAACATTTTCTTAAAGCAAGGCCAAAAAGTACTTTCAGAAGCTGCAGGACTCTCGCAATTTTTCGACCGCGATGCCGAACCAGAAGTTGCAAAAGTGGGCATGGACGGCTTTGTAGAATTCATGGCTTACCCCGACCACCTAGACAAGATACTGACAGGACTCGAATCTACCCGCGCAAGAGTTCACGCAAAAGCACAAAACTGATATTTTGAAGGCCTCACTTGTGTAAAACAGAGAGGCTCTTTTCATGTCTTTTTCTCGCTCACAAAGCCGCGCTGCATGGCAATTCTTGGCGCCATCGCTATTTCTGTACAGTTTGTACGTTATTTTCCCAGTGTTTTTTTCTATATATTTGTCGTTTACGCAATGGGATGGGCTCACGCCCAGTGCGTTGCCTCTTTGCTTTCGCACACAAATTTCTTGTTTTCAAAATTATATCGATTTGTTTCACGATGATATTTTTTGGACCTGCCTCAAAAACAATCTAATTTGGCTAGTTTTTTTCAGTTTATCGGCGCCCATAGGCCTGGCATTGGCGTTGTTTTTTCATGTGAAAGGGCGATTTGCATCCCTTTATAAGTCACTTTTTTTTACGCCTATGGTGTTTTCGTTGGTGGTGATTGGTACCATTTGGGGTTGGTTTATGCAGCCCCAATTTGGATTGGTCGAAATCATTCTTAAAAATTTGCACATTTTAGGCCCTGATGAACAATTTGGCATGATGGCTAGTTTTAAGTGGGCTACTGCAGGGCTCATTATTACAGCTTGCTGGCCCCACGCAGCTTATTGCATGGTTTTGTATTTGGCGGGGCTTTCTAACTTGCAAAAAAATGTGATTGAAGCCGCCCTCATAGATGGCTGCAAACCTTGGCAACTTTTGTGGCATATTATTTTACCCATGTTGCGCCCTGCAACAATTATTGTTGTTATTGTTACTATGATTGGGGCACTGCGAGCATTCGACTTGGTATCGATTATGACTGGCGGTGGGCCTGCAAATTCAAGTAATGTTCTTGCACTTTATATGTATCAACAGACCTTTGAAAACTTCCGATACGGCTACGGAGCGGCCATTGCAGTAATTCTTTTTTGTGTGAGTTTAGTACTCATCATTGCCTACTTACACCAAACGCGCAAAGCTGTATAAAGGACTCACCGCATGAAACAAGAGTCACGTGGTTTCATTTATTGGATATTTGCTACTGCACTATTGCTTCTCTGGATTTCGCCCATTTTAGCGAGTTTATTAACAAGTTTAAAGTCGTTAGACGAGCTCAATAAAGGTGAATATTGGAGCTGGCCAAAATCGTTGAGTTTTAAAAGTTACGTCGACGCCTTTATTACCGGCGGGTTTTCGAAGTATTTTTGGAATTCACTTTTAATCACTATTCCCTCGGTTTTTTTAATTTTGTTTTTTTCCACGGTCAATGGATATGTGTTAGCCAAATTGCGCTTCAAACACAGCGAAACTTTGGTCCTTATTTTTGTGGCAGGCATGCTATTGCCTTTTCAAATTTTACTCATTCCCGTTTTTTATTTGTCTAATACTATTTTGCACACCTACGACACTCGCATCGGATTAGTTTTATTTCACAGTGCGTTTCAGTTGGGGTTTGCTTCATTTTTTATGCGAAATTTTGTGCAAACCATTCCCAATGGAATTATCGAAGCCGCACGCATCGATGGCTGTACTGAGTGGAATATTTACGTGCGCATCATATTGCCTCTCATTAAACCCGCAGCAGCAGCACTTGCAACTCTATTGTTCACATGGATTTGGAACGACTATTTGTGGGCGCTCATTCTCTTGCAAAGCGACGATATTAAACCTATCACTTCTGGCCTGCAAAATTTAAAAGGCCGGTGGACTTCGAGCTATAATTTACAAAGCGCAGGTGCTATTATTGCTGCTATTCCACCTGTGTTAATTTTTTCTTTATTGCAAAAACATTTTATTCGCGGACTCACTATGGGGGCTGGAAAATGACTCCATCACTTTGGCTTGAAGCAAATTTTCTTTCTGCCGAAAGGCGAACGGCACGATTCACGCAAGTTAAATCCGATGAATTTGAAGCCTTGTTACCTTGTCCTAAAGACACATCTCTTAAATTTAGACTTTTAAGGCACGACGCCACAAATTACGGACTCCCCGGTTCGAGCATTTGGACGTTAGGAATTTGCCCTTCTCACGCACTCGAAATGCTATTGCCAACTGCCGTTCAGACAACAGCAATGCCGCATTTATTGCCTTGGATTTTTAAATTCTTGCGCATTGGTGGTTTGCCACTGCACCGTCGCACTCGCATTGCCCTCGCCAATGGGTACCAGTGCTGGAGCGAGTCACCACTTTTAAGTGCCCACGATATTTTAAGGCGCGAAACACATTCCGACAGAAGAATTTTTGGCGACGATTTAATTTACAATTACTCCGAACAGCCCGGAAATTTTCACAGCTGGCTATTAAGTTACACTAATTTAGACGGTCAGACTCAAAATCCTTTTTTTGCCTCTATTGACGAAGATTTATTCAATTCTGCCTTTGAATTTATGTTACCGCAGTCTGAATTTTCAATATTTGTAGATACAGATGGTGCATCGACTTCGCTCTTAAAACGCGACTATCCGTCGCTCTACGCGGGCTTGAATCCTGCGCATGCTCAGCAAGATATGATGTTGGGATGTTGGCTCTTGCCAAACGAAACTTGTGTGCATTTTCCGGCATTGCATACAGCAGCAGAAAAATGGATGAATTTAGTGCGCAAGTGCGAACGCATCAGTCGCAAGGTACCAGAGACAGAGCACGCCTTCAGACATCCCAAAGTCAATGGATACACAAGCTGGTACTACCACTACAATAATATTAGCGAAAAAATACTGAGTCACAATATAGAGTCTATCAAAGAAAAAAATTTAAATTGGGAAATTTTTCAGGTAGACGACGGATACCAAGCAAAAATTGGCGACTGGTTGTTACCTTCGCCTCAATTTGAAAATGGCGTAAAGGTCATTGCAAAACAAGCAAAAAACGCTGGCTTCACACCCGGAATATGGTGTGCGCCATTTATTGTTGCCGAAAATTCACAGCTGTTTAAAGAACATTCTGACTGGATTTTACTAGACTCCATTGGCAACCCTGTGGTTTGTGGCAATCATCCTCTTTGGGGTGGCCGATTTTACGCTCTCGATTCAGAAAATCACGATGTCTTAAATTACTTGGAGCAAGTGTTCGACACGTATTTTAATCAGTGGGGATTTAAATTTTTAAAGGCCGATTTTTTATATGCCACATCCCGTGTAGCAGTGGGTGGCCTCACAAGAGCTGCACGCGCAGCAAGGGCCCATGAATTTGTTTATGCGCAATGCGTGCGCCATGGGGCTGGATTTTTGTCGTGTGGAGCCACAATGGCTTCGGCTCTGGGCCGCTGCGATTATTCTCGGGTGGGTGCAGATGTGGGCGAAACCTGGGAAAACACGGATTTGGGTTGCGCCCCCTCACGCGAAAAAGTGAGCACACGCGGAACCCTCACCAATACAATTACCCGATCAATTCTCGACGGCGTAGCATTTGGTGCAGACCCCGACGTTATTATTTTACGCGAAAACAAGCAAAATATGACCTATGAAGAGCGAAAATTATTGGCAGAAATAAACACATTGTTTGGCTCACTGGTGTTTTGCTCCGACGATGTCTCGGAATATTCCCAATCTACGCTGCATTTGCTAAATTCACTCAAAGATTTAAAAACCCCACAATCAGGCCAAATTGCTTGGCGAGTTTCAAGCATAAATGGCGCAGGGCAAAGCCTATTGCCATCAAATTCTGCCTCCGATTATTTTACAATTTCATTTATTGGTATAGAAAAAGTATTGCATGTTAATTTATCAGACCAAACGGTGGCGCAATTGCCTCCCCATTCACTCCATTGGAAAACACCATGACTCAAAATTCACTGCCAGCTCGAAATAGTGTGCCCGTAAATCAAACTTGGAATTTATGCCCCTTGTTTGAAAACTTAACCGCATGGGAAGCGGCATTTGAGGCATTGCCAAAACCAGAGCAAGTTGCCACAGAACTTCAGAAATTATTTATTGGTAAACTTGCGCAGAATCCCGAGACCATTTACGCCACATTAAAATACCGAGACACATTAAACAGACGTCTCGAAAATTTAAATATTTATGCTTTTTTTAACAACGCGCAAGACGTAAGCGATTCAAAATCGAACGAAATGATTGGCCGCATGGGAATACTTTATTCCAATTTAATGGCAAATTTTTCTTTTTTAGAACCAGAGTTGCTGGCTGTTGAAAACTTAGAAAAGTGGGTCTCAGAAAAACTACTTTCAGAATATTCAGTAGAACTCACCGATTTATTGCGCACTAAAAAGCATATTTTAAGCTCTGCAGAAGAATCTATTTTGATGCAACTGAGCATGCCGCTCTCGAGTTTTTCAGGAATTCACTCTCAGTGGAACAATGTGGATTTGAAATTTCCTGCAGCACTTGATGCCCAAAATAAAGAACATTTAGTGAGCCACGGAAGGCTCAATTCTTTGCTCACTTCCACTGACAGAGTGTTACGTAAAAACTGTTTTGAAAGTTTTAACACCGAAGTTGCAAAATGGCGCAATACTATTGCTTCTAATTTTAACGCACATTTACTCACTGGTTCGACCTTGGCGCGTGTGCGCAAATTCGAAAGCTTTATCGATGCCTCAATGCATTCCGACGAAATTCCCTTAAATGTTTACGACGGGCTGGTTGCAGAAGTTCAAAATCAATTGCCCTTATTTCAGCGCAGCATTGCCTTACGCTGCAAAGTTTTAAAGCTCGAAAAACTGAGTGCCTTCGATCGCATTGTTTCGTTAACGGGCGAAGCGGGTCCAAAATTTTCTTGGGAAGAAGGCTGCCATTTGATTCTCGAAAGCCTTGCGCCCCTTGGAGAAGAATATGTTTCTATTGCTAAAAAAGGGCTGTTAAACGACCGTTGGGCCGATTATTCCGAAAACGCAGGCAAACGCAGCGGTGCATTTTCGTGGGGTTCGTACGAATCGTTACCGTATATGCTCATGACCTGGACCGGTACCTTAAACGATGTGTTTACTTTAGCGCACGAACTGGGCCACTCCATGCACACCTATTATTCCAATAAAAACCAACCCTACGAAACATCTCAATACACAATATTTGTGGCGGAAGTCGCAAGTACCCTAAACGAAGCACTGTTACGCGATTTTATTTTAAATTCACCAAATCATAAAAACTTGGCCCGCCATGTTGTGGGTGAAACACTATTAGGCTTTGAAGGAACCGTGGTGCGTCAGGTGATGTTTGCGGCATTTGAACGTCAAGCAAGCCGTGCTGCAGATGAAGGCCAAACTCTTACGGCCGACGCGTTAGATGGAATTTACGAAAAACTTTCGGAACAATGGTTCGGTGCACAATGCGAAATGCATGCCCTACAAAAGCATGAATGGATGCGCATTCCGCATTTTTACAATACTTTTTACGTTTACAAATATGCCACAAGTTATTGTGCTTCGGCCGATTTGGCGCTGAATTTAAAAAAGGACCCCAAAACAACTCAGTCGCGTATTTTTTCGCTGCTTAAAGCAGGAAAATCGGAGTCTCCTTTGAGTATTTTAAAAAATGCAGGCGTCGATTTTTTAAGCCCTACGCCTGTGCAAAACGCCTTTGCGTTGTATGCACAAAATATAGCTGTGGCCGAAAAACTATTTTTATAAAAGAAATTTTTTAGTTTCAATCGCCAGACTTCACTCAGCCTCACTTTTTTGCCTGTTCATTTAAAAATTTCCCTTCCGATGCGTTTTGCGGAAGGAGAAACAACCGTGAGTGACTTCGAAACTGAAATGCTCAATATGTTTTTAGATGAGGCCACAGAATCGCTGGAAGCCTGGGAAAGGTCGTGCCTTGCCCTGGGCAAAGACAGCCAATCTGATACAGATGCCGTGGCCCAGTTGTTTCGATGTGCTCACAATATGAAAGGCTCCTCCAAAAGTGTTGGTTTGGCAAAATTAGGTCATTTTATTCATGATATTGAAGAAGTCATACTAAAATTAAAAAACCTAACTCTTGCCGTGAATCCCGATATAGTTCAACTCTTATTAGACAGCGAAGAAGCCTTGCACAAATGGCTCACAGCTTTGCGCAGTGACGTAGCTTTTGTTTTAGACACAACTGATATGTCTGACCGGTTATCGATGGTGGCATTTGGAATCAATAAAAAACCTATGCCCCTTTCCCAAATTATTGCCACTCCGGATGCACATAAACCGCAAGAACTTGTGAGTGAATTGCAGACCATGGGAGATGGCGACATAATATTTGATATGGATTTATTGGCGAAAATTCAAGCGCACGGGCAATCAAAAATTGCAGTGCCAATTGCGACGCCACCAGCGGCAAGCACAGCCCCAAAAGCCCCAGCAGCAAACACCGAAACAATCCGCGTGCCCACAAACCGCATCGACAGCCTTATTCAACTTGTGGGCGAGCTCTCGATTCAAACCGCAATTATTGGCCATGCCCGCCAACACAACACATTAAGCAACACAGTGGCTTTAGACGCCATGGATTTATTGGGTAAAATCACGCGAGAATTGCAAACTGCGTCACTCGGTTTTCGCATGCAAACCGTGCAAGCAACAATGCAAAGGCTTGAGCGAGTTGCCCGTGATGCCGCACGCGATTTGAATAAAAACATCGAAATCGTCACAGATGGCAACGGTGTTGAGCTCGATAAAACAGTGCTCGAACGTATGATAGACCCCTTGGTGCACATGGTGCGTAACTCCTTAGACCATGGAATTGAATCAGCCGAAGACCGCATTGCAGCAAATAAACCGGCACAAGCAATACTGGGCCTTTCGGCAGTGCAAGCACCCGACGGTGTTACTTTAACAGTGAGCGACGACGGCAAAGGTCTCGACACGGCAAAAATATTATCTAAAGCTAAAAGCAATGGCCTCATAGCTAAAGATGCTATTTTATCGGAACAAGAAATATTTAATCTTATTTTTCAGCAAGGGTTTTCTACAGCCGAAAAAGTAACAAGTATTAGCGGTCGCGGCGTTGGCATGGAAGTTGTGCAACGTACCGTGGCAGAACTGGGCGGCCGCATACACATAGAAAGTAAATTTGGAAAAGGCTCGAAATTTAGTATTACTTTACCCAGCAGTGTCAGCATTGTAGATGCCCTTTTAGTTTGCATCGACAACAATCGCTATGCCGTCCCGGTAACTCAAGTGGAAGAAATTTTAAATCAAAGCGATGTGAATTTAGAAAACGCCCTCGACAACCAAGTGATGTTTCGGCTCCGGCAAGAAATATTACCGCTGCAAGACTTGCGCGGATCTATGACATTAACTGAATCGTACAGCTCATTAAATAACTTCAATTTACTCAACAAAGCAAACAAAAACAGCACAATATTAGTAGTGCGCTACAAAACAAAACGCCTTGGCTTAGCAGTTGATACAGTTGCAGGGCAACAACAAATAGTGGTGCGAAAACTCACCGGTGTTCTCGAAGACATTGCAGGTTTTGTAGGTGGCACAATCTTGGGTGATGGCGAACCGGGATTTATTTTAGATGTTCCCTTTTGGGCAAATAGGTATTTTGAATCTTTTAAAGGAGCAGCGTAAGCCATGAACGACAATTCAGATACCAGGCACGATTGGACTGACTCCGAAAAAGACACCTATTTAGTTTTCACTTTACACGATGGGCTCTACGCTACGCCGCTTTTAGATGTGCGCGAAGTGGTAGAATTCAAATCACCTAAAGCCCTTCCCAACACCAAACCGGCATTTTTAGGAGTCATAAACATTCGCGGTGAAATTATTGGAGTCATCGATTTATCGATGCGTTTAGGCGGCCCAGCTGTGCAAGGAAAAAGACTCTCCTTATTGGTTATCAGCAGCAATGATGGCGCTATATCTGCCTTAGTAGATGAAGTGCAATCGGTGGTGCAAATTGAACCGAGCAAAATTGAAAAATATTCTAAAGGCCAAAACGAAGGAGATTCTGGATATGGCGTGGCAAGGCTGGACGACAGACTCGTAACTATTATTGACCTTAAAAAAGTAATAGACACTTCAGATATTGCAAATCTTAAAAAATTGGCCGCTTAAATTTTAAAATTGAAAGGTATTTATAAATGACTTCATCAAACAACAATCACGAAGATAATCATATTAAAAAATCGTACTCATTGCAATTTAAAATTATGGCCTTAGCCACGGGACTTATTTTAGCACAAGGGGTCATGAGTTTTTTTCAAGAAAGGCATGCCACAGCAGAATTGCACATCAAGCAAGAATCAACTCTTTTAAGCGCAAGAAGTTCATTTAGTTCAATACTGAGTGCACTTTTATACGAGCGCTATGGCGACGTGCAAGCATTTGCAGTAAATCCTATTCTTTATTCAAAAGATATAAAAGGAATTGAAACAGCTTTCGATACCTATGTAAACCTATACCAAATTTATCAGGGGATTATTTTTGTAGCCAATGACGGAAGCATAATCGCTACCAACACAAAGGGTCCTGATGGCAAAGCGCTTAACGTAAGTGCTTTAAAAGGTAAAAATTTCGCCTCAGAAACCTGGTTTCAGGCAGCAATGCAGGAACGATACACAGACGACAAAGACAAGGGAATCTTGGGATCATACGTGGGCCCAGTAGGCCTCGACCCGATTTCGGAGGCGCTTACAGGTTTGCAAGAATATGGCCTCCATTTTGCCACTAAAGTGAAAGATGTCCAAGGAAAAGCGTTAGGGGTACTTACGACACGATCTAATTTGTCTTGGCTCGATAAAGATGCGGCAAAAATAAGTACAACACTCAGAAACCTTGGCATTAAATCAATTATGCTAAACGTTATCGACGAAAAAGGCACTCTTATCTTTGACTTTGATCCGGAACAGCTTGCAGACAATAAGAAAGACTATTCGGTTCTGGGAAAAATGAACACTTTAAGCCTCAATTCTGATGGCATTAAAAAAGCAATGGCTGGTGAAGAAGGTTTGCAATTGGATGTTCAGCCACGCGAAAGAATTCAAGTTGTATCTTCATTTGGGCCCGTGAAAGACGTCAAATTTCCGAGCATTTTGGGCTGGACAGTCTTAGCTCAAGCCGAAGAAGGCGATATTTATGGACCTGAAAAAGAGTCCTGGAAAAAATTCTTCACAAATCTCTTTCTCGTTGTAGTTGCGAGTTTGGTACTTGGGTATTTTGTTTCGCGCATGATTAGCAATCGATTTATTAAAGTCGCCAATAAACTCAAAGAAAGCTCCGAAAAAACTGCGCACATTGCTACAGAACTTACGGCTTCATCAAAAGCAGCATCTACTGCAATTTCAGCACAAGGTGCTGCGGTGCAAGAAACCGTTGCCTCCATGGCCGAAATGGCAAGTATGATTGCGCAAACGTCGCAAAACACAAAAGCTTCTATGACCCTCACACAAAAAGCGACAGAAAAAACTGAAGAAGGCAACCAAATTATGCAACGCCTGGTTGGCTCTATGGATTCCATTCAGCAAGCTAATGCGCAATTGCAAAATATTGGCACAGTGATTTCAGAAATTGCAACAAAAACTGCAGTCATAAATGACATCGTATTTAAAACTCAACTACTATCATTTAATGCGAGCATTGAAGCTGCTCGAGCAGGGCAACATGGCCGCGGATTTGCAGTGGTAGCAGCAGAGGTGGGAAACCTAGCCCAAATGAGTGGCAACGCTGCCAAAGAAATTCAATCGTTATTAGATGATAGCCGTGCACAAGTGCAAAGCATTCTGGAAAGCACACAAGAGCGTGTGTCTGAAGGGCAAACCGTGAGTGCCGATGCCTTGGCAACTTTCGGTGAAATCGCAAAAACAATTGAAGGGATTTCGGAGCAAATTAGAAACATCAACGAAGCCACACAAGAACAAGATATTGGCGTGAAACAAACCAGCACAGCAATGGTACAACTTGATGAATATGCACAACGTAACAACATTGTGGCACAACAAGTTTCGAATTCTGCACATGAAATTGAGAGAGAAGCCGACCGATTATTCCGCATTATGCAAGCATCCCGTGTGCTTATTTTAGGCTCAAATACGCTTAAAAAGAACAAAAAATCGCGCGATTTAGTAGATTCACTTATTTCTGAAGACGAAAATGATGAATACAAACCACCTTCTCGCCGCAACAACGACAGTAGAAATCATAATTCACATTCCGATTCTTCAAACCACGGCAATCACAATAATTTCGGCAACCAGAACAATGCAAATTCAAACAGTCATAGTGGAAACAACCAAAACAGAAGCAACAATGATTCAAATGAAGGCTCATTGCTAGATAAGTTAAGTGCTAAAATGAAACACAAAGAGCCAGAAAATTCAAATGAATCAAAGCATGTGAGCCCGCCCATCGACTCTCCATCGCCCGCGCAAATTAACGCAGACGACGATACCTTTCGCGCAGCTTGATTCAAATTTTCACGCTGCAAATTTGAAAGGTTTTAGGCAATGACATTATTTTCTGAGAGCGACAAAGAGCTTATTTTTTCGTTCGCCGAAAAGCTCACAGGGTCTTGCCAACAAGGCGACATGCGCAAAGAAATACTAGTGTCTAATATTTCGCGCCGCATGTCTGAAAATAGAATTTTAAATCTGAGTCAGTATTTGAATTTTGCGCTAGACAACAAAGCGGAGTATCAATATTTACTCTCAGCGCTTACTATTCACACCACAAGTTGGTTTCGCGAAAAACCGCACTTTAAAATGCTTTTTGATTTTGCCATTAAATTTGCGCAAACGAACCGCAACGAAATGTTTAAAGTGTGGTGTGCCGCCTGCTCTACAGGCGAAGAAGTTTATTCTTTTGCGGCGTTGCTCGACGATGTTTCGCAACGTATTTCTGGTTTTAAATATGAGATATTAGGTTCCGATATTGACCCTATTAGCGTAGCTCATGCGCAAAAAGCACTCTATTCCTCAGAGAGCCTCAGAGACATTCCGCTAGAATATAAAAAGTCTTTTTTAATAGGTTCGGGTCCTACTGCCCAGTATATGACACTCAAAAAAACAATCCGAACTCAATGCAAATTTGAAGTGCGAAATCTCACAAAAGCATCCGATTTAACAAACAAAAATACATTCCAATTTATTGTTTGCCGCAATGTGCTTATATATTTTGAACCAGATCAAGTGTTGCAAATCGTGCAACGGCTTTGCGCAAATTTAGACAAAGAAACAGGTTTTTTGTGCTTGGGTCACAGCGAATCTGTGCCCGCAGAGAAATTAAATATTGAACTCGTGAGCAATTGCGTTTACCGCATTCCCAGTTCAAAAAACAACGAAGGTGGCCAAGAAACAGCAAAAACTGTTCTCATTTTAGATGAATCTCATTCTTCACGAAGCTTTGTTTCGAGAGTTATCTCTGGAGACAATTTTACAACTCACATTGCCGAAAACCAAGAGCAAGCCAATCATTTTTTGGCCAACGGAAAAATTGATCTCATTTTAGTAAGCGCACACAAATTAGAAGACGATTTTTTAAAATGGTTTTTTTTAAAGCGGCAAGCAAACGTAATTATACCGGCAGTAATTATTGCAGATAACATTTCTAGCGAGATAATAAAAATACTATCTAATTTTACTAATTCTATTCAAGAAGTTATGGAAAAAAAGAATTTCAATTCCGATTCACAAAGCATGATACAACTTATTCATGCCATACTGGAACCCAAAAAAAAGAAATCGAATATTTTAAGAAATGGTTTTCAGAAACCTGCCAAATTGTATTATCCCGAAATAATAGTCATTGGGTCAAGCACTGGCGGAACTGAAGCGCTTGTTACTTTACTTCAAAATCTACCTTCAAATTGCCCTCCGGTGCTTATTGTTCAACACATTTCGCCAGCCTTTGCTGTTCCTTTTAGAGAACGCTTGGCGCAAGCGGCAAATTTGAAATTGGGCACCATGAGCCCTTCTTCTCCATTAGAAGCTGGGCATTTGTATATGGCCGAAGGCGATCATCACATCGAAATTCAACGTCGCGGAGGCACTTTATTTTTACGCTGCTCTAATGCCCCGCCTTTGGCGAGCCATAGGCCCGCCGTTGAAATTTTATTTATGTCTACAGTTGCTGCAAAAACACAGGCACTTGCAATTTTGCTCACTGGAATGGGCGCAGATGGTTCCAAAGGCTTACTGAGTTTGCACAAACAAGGTCTTTTAACTTGCGCTCAAGACGAAGCTTCTTGTGTGGTTTATGGCATGCCCAAAGAAGCCATTGCATTGGGTGCAGCTAGTTTTATTGGAAATTTGACCGAAATTCGCCGGGTCATAAATGACTGCCTCAGCACCTCCCACCCCAAGAAAATTCTAGACAAAAAACTGGCTAGTTGATTTGTAAATCTATCGCATTCGGCTCATTTTTAAAGGGGGAGGGAACTTAGATAGTGAAAACCCCTGTAGATTTGAAGTTTAAAAACCGCACATTTGCTCAAAATCTTGGACTTGGGAGCTGCTTAGCATTTATTGCAGGTGTCACCAATTCTGTTGCCTTTTTGGCATTTGGCGGATACGTCTCGCATATTTCCGGAAACACAACACGAGCTGCTGTTGAATATTCTGAAGGACATTTTTTTGTAGCAGGTGTTTTCTTTGCGGCAATTTTCTTTTTTATGCTTGGTTCAACCACAACAACTATGCTATTGCGAGGACATACAATTGATTCTCGCAAAGTTACGTTTAGCCCCCCCTTAATTATAGAAGCTTTAATTATAGGATTTGTCGCATATAGAGCCGCGTCTTCAGGTAAAACTATATTTACTTTGATATCAAGCTTCGATTCCATTTATGTTCATCTTTTGTCTTTTTCAATGGGTATGCAAAATGCCATATTGCGTCAAGCAAGCGGCGCCATCGTTAGAACAACTCATGTCACCGGCATGGCGACGGACATGGGAATTGCCATTGGTACAGCATTGGTTGGAGTCATATTAGACGTAAAAAAACTCCTTACTTTAGAGAAACAAGTCCCAATAAACTATCTGCAGTTTTCTCTAGATGAAGTTCGCTATTTTTGGGCGAAGTTTAAAATTGAACAATTTTTTATTCATTTTTCGCTTTTTTTGAGTTTTACTGTAGGTTGCGGATTTGGCGCGTTTGGATTTTTAACTTTCGCATTCCATGTTCTTATTGGGCCAGTAATAATACTTTTAAGCGTGGCCTTTATCGAACTCAGATCGTGGAGAAAAAGGACAGTAAATGAACTCGACATTTAAACTCGTGCAGCAAAGCGTCGAAGCATTGAACAAATGCTTTGGAAAAGCCCCAGAAATCGCTGTTGTTTTAGGTTCTGGTTTGTCCGATTCTATTCCAGGACTCGAAGCTATGCCGCAAATTTCTTTTCAGGGCGTGCCAGGTTTTGCAGTTTCAAAAGTACCTGGGCACCGCAGCGAACTGCGAGTGGGCGACATTCAAGGCACTAGTTCCGACGGCAGCCTCAAAACACGTCGCGTGGCTTTTGTGCGCGGCCGAAATCATCTTTATGAAGGCCACACCGTTGCACAAGTGGTGCACAATGTGCGCAGCTTGTTACTTTGGGGTGTCAAAGGAATTGTACTCACTAATGCAGCGGGAAGTTTAAATACCCAACGCAAACTGGGCAAACTCATGCTCATCACCGACCATATTAACTTTACTGGCCAGAACCCCATCGAAGGGAACGAGAACGGCTTCGGCCCCTTGTTCCAAGACATGACCCAAAGCTACGATGCCCAATGGCAAAATTGCTTCAAACAAACTGCATTGCGCACCGGTGAAACACTTTACGAAGGAATTTATTTTGGAGTGCGAGGCCCCAGCTACGAAACTCCTGCCGAAATTCGAATGATGCAAACCCTGGGCGCACATGCTGTTGGCATGAGCACTGTGCTAGAAACCATAGCAATAAGACAAATGGGTGGCCGAGTTGCTGGCCTTTCTTGCCTTACAAATTATGGCGCAGGGCTTGTGGCAGGCGAGAGTTTAGACCACGAACACGTTGTTAAAGTTGGCATTGCAGGTGCCGAAAGCTGCGCTCGCATCGTATTAAATACATTAGTTGATTTACCAGTATGAAATATAAAGAACCTAATTTTTTATAAATATTTTATTTTAACTGAAAATAGCACGTATTTTTAAGGATTTTCACAATGGATTTTATAGATGTCGGTGGTAAAAAAATGAAAACAAACATCATGTTTTCTGCCACACAAATTCAACAAAGAGTCGAAATTTTAGGCGGGCAAATTGCCCAAGATTACGCTCCTGGAACAACAATCACTGTATTAATCATATTAAATGGCGCACTTTTATTTGCGGCAGATTTGGTACGACACTTACCACACCCCACCGAAATCGAAACCATGCGACTCCAAAGTTACCACGGAATGGAATCGTCCGGCACTGTTTCGTTAGTAGGAACAGAGCCTGTGCATCTCAAAGGCAAACATGTTTTGGTGGTCGAAGACATTGTCGACACAGGCCGCAGCATTCAAAAACTCACTGAAATTTTAGCCAATGTGGGATGTGCTTCGGTTAAAACCGCAAGCCTTCTCGACAAGCCCAATTCGCATCTTGTCCCTGTAAAAGTAGATTACGTAGGATTTTCTATTGGACCCAATTTTGTAATAGGTTATGGCCTAGATTTAGACGGTGTTTACCGTAATTTGCCTTATATTGCCGAACTCACGCCAGCATAAAAGCCCAACTCAATCTTCATCTTTTTCGGGAATATCTAGAGTAAAAAACACAGGGTTGTGATCGGAATACCGGTATCGAAATTCATTCCAAAATCCTTTGCTACTTTCATCTAGTAACTTTAGAATCGGAAAATTTTGGCGTCCTTCGGCTTTTTCGAATTGTGCACACTGCGTATTTTTTGGTTTTAAATTTGCAGAGCTTTGTTCTGGCGGCTTTTTCGATTCTGGATCAAACTCTGGAGCGCCCAACAGTGCAGCGCGGCACGCCATATTGAGAACTTTAAATTTTTCAGGAAATTTAAAGTTTGAATCATTTGAAACTATCACATGGTCATAAGCTTCGTTGCCTTGCGAATTGGTCATTATTTCTGCAGAAGGGTTTAATGTGCGGACATTTGGAACAACTTTCATAATTTCTGCGACTTCATTTGCGCCACTTATATTCATATCACCGAGCACAATGTAGTCTTTTTCTGTGTGATTTATTGAGTCAGAATCGGTGTATTTTTTATTTTTTTCAATCCAACTAAAAATTTGCTCAAGCTCAGTGAGTCGCAATAATCTATCGACTTCGCCTTGTGTTAACTCAGAGAAATCGGAAATTCTTCCTTGAGTCACAATTTTTTTACGATCTTCTTCTTTATCTTTAGGCTTAGAAGTAAAGTGAAGATGCACAGAAATAAGTGTAAAATCGGCGCCAGTTTTTCTGATTCGCAAAGGCAACGCCCACGGTACGCGATCAAAATTCGAACTGTTAAACCTTCTCTCTTCTAAAAATCCCTTAGGCAAATCTGCTGCCACCTTAATTTTATCGAGTTTAAAAAAGGTCACCCACCATTCATTTCCTGTTGATGAAGCATGAAACTGCGCAGCTCCTGTGTTTTCGGAACTCAAGGTATATGCAAAGTTATTTTTTTTCATGGCTGCAAAAAAACGCGCCGATTCAGAGTCTCCATCGTCAATGTCTCTAGAGGGGTCGGTGGGTTTTTTAAATTCTTCCCACGACAAAGACTCTGGATAAACATAACGGTATGGAAAAGCCACAAGCTCTTGAACCACAACAATATCGCAGTTCTTGAGTGCATCAGCAATAAAAGTGGAATCTCGCTTGAGCGACGACCCCAAAAATTGAATATTATAGCTACAAATTTGCAGTTGATTTTCTGTCACTGCAGGAATTTCAAATTGGCCTTTTGACATATCAAAATCAATTTTTGATTCATTCTTACCAAAGCTACTATCTTCTACATCTGTATTTTTAGTTTCAGTTTTGTTGAATTTTCTATCTTTGCAAGAAAATGCGAGCATCCCCAAAAAAAATAGACTCAGTTTTAGTTTACTTTTTTTAATACAATTTTTCATGACATCTCAACTCCATCACTATTTTCAATATTTTCAATTGTCGCTTAAAATGGAAATTAAGTGTTACTTTGATCCAATCTTGACCCAAAGTAACAGTCAATTCTGTGGCGCAAGCTGAAATGAAATTTATGTGCGGTAAATATTCAGGAAAATACCTTTATGAACGACATTTTTGTAAAAAGAACTGGCCGATTGTGCGAAATCGGGGGACATATTACCGACGCCACAAAATTTGCACCACACCGACAAGAATTTGTGCTCAGCCGCGATTTCAATTTATCGAAATTGTACTCAATCTCATGGCTTGGAATCAGGCACCTCTTGCAAGAATTATCTGCGTTAGAAGTAAAAGGAGCGTTTTGCGAAATACCTGCTCACATTTATAAAATAATGCTCATGGTGCCACATCAGGGTGGTTTTATGAGAATAAAATCGTTTGAAGCCAAAGTCATCGATAAAAATAGAAGTCATGAATTAAAACTGATTGATATGGATTCTCTAGTTAATACCGGGGTTCTTTTTGGTTCATTTGCCACTTTAGACGATGGCACGCAACTTATTGGCTCACTGCGGCATTTGTGTCGCTCGGTGGTGATTCACAGCGATTTACCACGCACTTATTTTACAAATTTATTCAGTCATAAAAACCATGATCAAGTTCTATTTTGGTACGACTATATGATTTTTGTAGGTTCCATTTTTGACCTCGGTATTTTGGCACAACAGGCAAACACTCGCAACATTGAAGACACACTGCAAGAAATTTTGAACATCACAAATACTTTAGAATCTTCTGCAAAATTATTAGATGAAACTTTTCATCCTACTATTGCAGACGAACTAAAATTATTTTTAAACCAAGAACACGAGGCATCAAAAGAAACTGTTTTAAGTTTCACAGAATTCAGAGACCTGTTTCAGAATATTGGTGAAAATATGCAGGATTTTTTCTTAACCCGTCTCACTCCACCAGACGTTTTGTATGACTTTATACAAAGCGCAGGAGATGCAAGCTCAAACATTCAAATGTTAGCATCCACACTCGACAAAGTAGGTGGAGAATTTGTGGCAAAAATTGAGCACATTTGCAATTTTTCGACGCTAGCGTATCAATTTAAAAAAAACGGCGAAATTCAACCAGAAATAGCGGGTTACTTTTCACAAATCGATGTTTTAATTTCAAAAGTCATATTGCATCTTCAAAACTATGAAATACTCAAACAAGTGCTCGATCACCGCGCCTACGAAGCAGAAATCATAACTCAACTCATCACTGATATCCGCGAAGAACGCCTCCACTGGGAACAAGCGAGTTCTGAAATTCTCATTGCAGCAGCGCAAAAATTTGTTTTAGACCAAGAGCGCGACGCATTTGCATTTTACTTTCCAAAGGTACAAATCTACACATGCCCCCTTGTACCTTCTGGAGAAGTGAGTTTTTTGCAATGACTGATACCTTAAAAAACCGAAAGTATTCTCGCACTTTTGTATTTGCGCTTGTGGCCCTCATTGCCAATTTATTAGTCATATTGTGGGGTGCCTTTGTGCGGGCCTCTGGCTCAGGTGCAGGTTGTGGCAGCCATTGGCCACTTTGCAATGGTCAGGTCATTCCCCATTCCGCAACCTTTAAAACATTGGTTGAATTTTCACACCGTATTTCGAGCGGTATGGCACTTATTACCGTAGTTTTATTGGCTTGGAGCGCATTCAGAAATTTCCCAAAGGGTCATTGGGTGCGTAAGGGAGCCGTGTTTTCTGTTATATTTATTGCCCTTGAAGCACTCATAGGTGCAGCCCTGGTTTTATTTTCACTCGTTACAACAAATAGCTCAAATGCGCGCGCCATTGTTTTAGGGATTCATTTGCTGAACACCTTTTTCTTGGTCGGTTCACTCACAGCCACAACACTTTGGAGCAGGCAAAAAACAAATCAAACTAGGGCGCCATTGGCAATTAAGCACATTGCTCCCTTAGCATTATTACTTTGCATTGTGGGTGTCACGGGCGGTCTCGCAGCCTTGGGAAACACACTATTTCCATCGCCCACTTTGCAACAGGGTATTGCTCAAGATTTCTCGCCAAATTCGCACATTTTAGAACGTATCCGAATTTTTCACCCCGCATTTGCAATATTAACAGCTTTTTATTTGGCAATATTTTCATTTTCAAATATTGCTACACTTAAAGCTAAGAAATGGTCTCTATGGCCCGCAAAATTTCTAATTGCAGCACTAGCTTTCCAGTTAATTCTAGGCTTTCTCAATTTAGCTTTGTTGGCTCCAGTTGCGCTTCAAATTGTGCACTTGGCCACGGCCGATTTAGTCTGGATTTTGTTTGTGTGCTTCGTTTGTGGGATTTATAATGAGCAAAATCTGCAACATATCCCTAACGTCTAAAGATTTCACAACGCCAAGCCGATAGTACTCTTCAGAACTCAGACTTAAGGGGAAATGGAATGGATTTGTTAAATCAGATAAAAAACAATGATATGTCGGTCTCGGTGTTGGGCAAAAGTTTTTTATTATTATCAGCATCTATGTCTCTGTGGTTAACAGCCTGCCAGCCCGACCCAGCTCCCAAAAATGGCTCCGATAATAAAACAGCTCCCACTCCACCAGGGCAACCGTTGGCAGCTGCCGGCACACCGCAAACCGACGCAAACAAAAAATCTGCCGACGAAAAAGCCCCTCCAAAAGCTGAAGAGCCTAAAGAACCCGCTACAAATAAACCACCAACTGTTGTGAGCTTAGGCACAGTTGAACTGGCATATGGCACCACAAAATACGTTACGGTGCTGGCAACAGACCCAGACAACGATGCCATGACTTACGAGTTTTCCACCCTTGGCGAAAAACAAGCCAAACAAACTTTAGACCCAAAAAACCCACAAATAACTTTGGTGGCCGCGGCAGATGCTGTTACAGAAACATTTCCTGCCGTTGTTATTGTTACCGACAAATGGGGCAAAAAAACGACCTCAAATTTTACAGTGCAAATTAAAGGCAAAAGTATTTTAAACCAAGGAACTCAAGCGGCGTGCGATTTAATCGCTGATGCTGGGCAAAAAGCACTGTGCAAAGCCGCAGGTCAAATTATTATAAAATAAATCATTATAAAATGTTATTTAAATATTTAAATATTTAAATAACATTTTTCATTTCAACGTAACACCATTTCAGTCAAAAAATCGTAGCCATCTGCATTTTTTTGTTCTGCAGTAGTTGGATTGTATGTAAATTCATCTTCAGGATTCACAAATCTTTTTAAAGTCAAAACAAAAACTGTCGGGCTCGCACAAGTTTCTAGCTGCAAACAACCACCGTGCATTTCGGACACACTTCGCGCAATAGAAAGACCCAGTCCCACACCTTTTCCAACTCCCTGGGTTGTGTAAAAAGGAATAAAAATATCTTCCGATTTTTCTACTGGAACGCCTTTGCCCCGGTCAGATATTTTAATTGTCACTTCTTGGTCAGTCACGGCCCAAGATAAAGTAACAGCTTCTTCAGTGTGCCCTACAGATGCCTGCCAAGCATTGTTTAATAGCTGAATCAGGGCCATTACAACCGTACCCGAGCGCAAGCGTACTGCAATATTCTCTGGAATTTCGTCGCTAGTAAATGCCACACTGTTTTTTCGAAAAAGGGGCCGCATGAGCGAAATCGCAGCTTCAACCACAGCCTTTAAATTTGAATCTGTGGGCATATCGCCGCGCTGACTGCCATATAATATTTTCATACATTGAATGGTGTGATCCATACGAGCTACACCACGTGCAATTTTATCTAAATTACTAAGCATCATTTCTGGATTCATTTCGTTTTCTGCAAGCTCAGACTTCATCATCTCGCTCACTACCGAAATAACGGCCAATGGATTCGACAATTCATGAGCCACTCCAGCCGACAGTCGACCCATTTCAGCCATGCGCGATTGCATTAATAAATCCCGATTTCTTCTAGAAATCACAGAAACGTCTCTTATTATAATTATTTTAGATGGCACAGATTGCGCATTTTCAGGCAAAAAATATCCTGATATTTCTAAATTTCGTGTTACCGCGTCGGCACATTTTGTTTGAATTTGAAATACTTTAAGAATTTGCTTTTCAGATTCCAACGAACTGTTTAAAAACTCTTCCAATTCTTTAGGTACAAATCCAATTGCATTTACAACAATACTTAAAATAGGGCGCCATATTGCATCTATTACGGCAATTCCTAATATTTTATTGCATGACTCATTGGCAAATACACATTCACCAATGGCATTTATTTGAAAAATAGCTTCGGGAAAGCTCTCTAAAATTCCTTCACTTTTAAGGCGTTCATTGGCTAATTTTTGCTCAATTGCCACAGTTCCCGAGTCATCAATTAGTAAACAATACCAAAAACCATTTTCAAATTTTGCATTCCATCTATATGGCGTGAGTCCCTTTTCTGGAATTTCTAAATAATATCTAAATCCATTAACTATCAATCCAAAAAAATGATTATTAAAGGCCTGAGAAAAATATTCTTTAGTGTCGAAAGGTAAAAATTTTTCAATCTCTAAACAGCATTTTCCATACTCTGTTGTTACGTTAAATACTCTTGCGCCTTGCGGATTAAGATAAATAAATGCTCTATTTTTAGGGCAATAGATAGCCATTATTTCAACGGCCGACTCCAATAGATTTTCGATTTGTGGTACCTTGGTCACAGAGAAGTCCTCATCTCAACTATCGAGCATTTTCCGACTCAGGCAGGAGCGAGAGTTATCTATGGTCGCACAATCAAAAAATATCCACATCCCTCCACTGCCAAAAGTTGCACGCGAAATCATGTCATTACTCTACCGTCCAGAGCCAGATTTTGCACAATTAGTACGTATTATAGCTACAGATGCTGGTCTTTGTGGCGATATTTTTAAGCTCAGCAATTCTGCACAAGCCGGAGCCCAACAATCGACCACCAATTTAATGACAGCCGTATCGCGTTTAGGACTCACTACTTTGCGTCTTTTAGTCATGATGCATGCCATGTCCACATCTTTTAAACTCCACTTAAATTGTGGAATTGACAATATGGAATATTGGCGTCACGGTGCTTTTGTTGGCCATATTGCATTTGAATTGTCAAAAATAAGATTCAAAGAACATGCAGCAGACATGCAACTCGCCGGATTATTACACGACGCGGGTGTTCTCATTTTAGCAACCCACGAACCAGAAAATCTTAAAACCCAAATCGAGCTCTGCCGCAAATCGGGAACCAGCTTGGCCCATTTGGAACTCAATACAGGAGCAGAGGCTCACCGTAAGCTTTCAAAACAGCTGGTTGAAAGCTGGGGCCTTTCGCTTACCGTAGGTATGTTAGTGGGCTTGCACGACGTAACCGACCACAACCGACGAGGTGTTCTCACAGCAACTCAGCACCAACTGGTAGATATTCTCATACTTTCGGACTCATTGGCGCACAGATATGGGTTTGGCCTCAACCAATATAAGGGTAATGTTACCTTTTCATCCCAAAATTTACAGACCGTTGGCATAGGAAGCACCGAAATTCTTGCAGCGGTGCAAACGGTAAAAAGCTTTTTGACCCACGTCTCTTAGAGTGATTTCATAGAATCATTTCGTTTCCTTAAAAAAAAATCCAAAAAAACCAAGAAATCTCCTCAATCTTAAACTGTTAAATTCCGATAACTCTTCAAGACTTGTTCCCAGTCGTTATTAGCGTGGAACATGTGGAGGCATTCATGCGTAGAGCGTCGTTGTTATTTTTCGCCGGAATTTTAACTTTACGCTGTTCGCAACAAAACTCCGACACAAAAAAAACCGATCCAACTCCCGCAACAAATGTACAACTCCAAGGCGCCGCAACAGAAAATCAAACCGCACAAAATTGCACTCCAAAACCATTATCTATTGCCGGTGGAACCGATGTTTTTGTTGAAAACGACTTGCGGCGCGACAGCACCGTGCTTATATTATTCCCTCGGGCGGAATCTGGAAAGCTAGGAATTTGCACGGGAGTAGCAGTAGCACCCAAATTAATTTTAACGGCAGCGCATTGCTTTTTTGAAGGCATGAGTTCTGGCAAAGCTCAACGACCCGAAGGAATAGTCTACGGCGAAAGCTACACCGAAGGCCTTTCGCACATGTTAAAAATAGATTCTTTTGCCATACATTCCGATTTTAAACTTGAGACATTGCCACACGATATTGCTTGGATAAAACTCAGCGAAAATCTACCCACTAGTGTAAAATATGCTTCACTGATCCAAAATTCTGATGGAATTAAAACCAGCCTCAAAACAAGCTTTGTGGGTTTTGGCCCCAAAGATTCTACGGGATCTGGAAATGGTATCAAGCGTTTTTTTGAAACCAATTTGAGTCAACTTTTTTCAGATAGCGCTGATTCGGATTCAAGACATAATCTTGCTTATTCAGAACCAGCCGGCGGAAACCTCTGCCCAGGAGACTCAGGCGGCCCTAACTTTATTCAACGCGAAGGCAAATGGATATTATTTGGACTCACATTAGGGGGAGTTGAAAAAACAGGGCAATCACTCTGTCGTAATTCTACATCAGTATCAACGCTTTTGTTTCCTTATTTAGATTGGATTAAAACTTCGTCAGGCTTGCAGCTTACTAATTCAACAGATGCAGTAGTAGCCTTAGCCAGCGGCGAAAATATTAAATCTCCAGAATCTCTTTGTTCTCACTAACTTTTGTTTGCTTATTTTAGCCGCTAAATTTTAAAATTTCGTCCATAAATTTTAAACTATTTACCTGCTGTATTTCCAAAATAAATCTGAGACAATTCATCGCTGTTTTTTAAAAATTCAGCGGTTCCGCGCAATGCAATTTCACCAGCATTTAAAAATGCCCCAGAATTCGCAACCCGCAATGCTGCACGTGCATTTTGCTCAACTAATACAATACTCATTCCGTTTTCGGCCAAATTCTTAAATTGCGAAAAAATTTCGGTTACCACTCTCGGAGCCAATCCTAAACCAGGCTCATCGAGCAACAAAAGTTTCGGATTAGACATTAATGCCCGAGATAAAGCAAGCATTTGCTGCTCGCCACCAGACAATAGTCCTGCCATCTGCCACCTGCGTTCCTGCAGCCGAGGAAACCGTTCATATTCCCTCTGCAACCGCAATTTATATTCTTTTGATGAGGCATTAAAACATCCTAGCCGCAAATTGTCTTCAACACTTTGCTGTGTAAAAACCATGCGACCCTCAGGAACCAAAACCATTCCCAAAAAAGCGCGTTGCGCTGCGGACACGCCACTTATATTTTTTCCTTCAAATGAAATAACTCCAAAAAACGGATTCAGCAGGCCCTGAATACACTTAAGAAGTGTCGATTTTCCAGCGCCATTTGCACCCATAATGGAATAAATCTCACCTTTTTTTACATGAGCATCAAAATTCTTGAGCGCGCACAATTCACCGTATTTAACTGCCAATGTTGTCACTTCAAGCATGGGTGTCCTCTGTTCCTAAATAGGCAGCAATGACTTCTGGATGCTCACTGATTTCTTGCGGAGTTCCAATTGCTATGCAATTGCCAAAATCTAGCACAGCCAAACGCTGACAAATGCGCATCATTAACGGAACATGATGCTCAATTAAAATTAAACTCAGTTTTAATTCACTTTGAATTTGAACTAAAAATTCTGCCAGTTCATTTTTTTCTACCAAGTCTAACCCTGCCGCTGGCTCGTCGAGCAGCATTAATTTTCCAAATTCATTGCTTTGTGTAACAGCAATTGCACGCGCAATTTCTACGCGACGCTGAATACCGTAAGGTAACAAACCTGCAGGCATTCCGGAATACTTTTCTAAACCACAACTTTTTAAACAATCCACAGTCATAGAATTGGAAGTTGATTTATGATTTTCATTTCCAAATCCCATTTTCACATTCCAAAAAACACTCTGCTGCTTCCAGAGCCTAATGTTTTGAAATGTTCGGGCCACTCCCAACCGAGCAATTTGAGAAGCACTATGGCCCAAAATGTTTTTTCCTTGCAATTCCAAACCGCCAGAACTTGCAATATCAAATCCAGATAAAATATTTAGTAATGTTGTTTTACCAGCTCCATTTGGCCCCATAATTCCAAATATCTGCTGCGTTCCTACGTCAAATGAAACATTCTTAAGAGCCTGGAGTCCACCAAAATTGCGGCTAATATTCTTCACACGCATGCAAATTTCTGGAGAATTAATCATGCTGTTGGCCTATTTTTGCATTCCTTTTTTTCACTACAACAAAGACTTTTTGCAAAGCACCCCACAATCCATTAGGAAAAAACAGCGCGGCGCCCAACAGACAAAGACCATTTACAATCAAACGTGAATCTTGCAAAAACCGCAAACTTTCTGGCAATGCTGTTAAAACAAATGCACCCAAAATCGCGCCCCACATGCTGCGCGAACCACCTACCATTACAAATGCCAAAGTATTCACGCTGGCATCAAAAGTACCTTGCCTCGCATTCCAAGTGTTCATAATGTGTGCCGCGGGAACCCCAACCAAAGCAGCAATGGCACCACTTAAAACAAACGATTTTAATCGGACTTTTCCAACCATTATTCCTACAGCTTGACTTGCCAATTCATCGTCGCAAATTGCAATAAGCTCTTGCCCAGTTGAGCTTTCTTCAAATTTTCGAATTACTAATATAAGTAACAAAATAATTGGAATTAATAATATCAAATATTCTGCCGGGGAATTAAAGAGCTGAGGAATAGCAAAAATGCCAACCGCTCCTCCAGTAATTTCTAAATTAAGGCAAATCACTCGCAAAATTTCTACAAAAGAAAGAGTGGCAATGGCGAAATATACCCCTCTCAGCTTTAAAACAGGCAAGCCAATGAGCAGAGCAACCAATACTCCTAAAAAAACAGCAACAAAACATTCCATTAAAAAATAAAAAAGACACAACAAGCTTCCTGGTGGCGCCAAAGAAAAATCGAATATTCTTGTCGAAAAAACGGCTGCAACATATCCACCCATTGCGAAAAAAGCAGGCGAGGCTAACGACAAAGCGCCACCCCTTATTGGCATTGCAGTGGCCATTGCCAAAATCATTTGAATAATTATATTAACTGCCAAAAAACCATATGATTCAAATATTTGTTGCAACACAAATTAAACTTTCTGGTGCCCACTGCGACCAAATAATCCCTGAGGACGCACCACAAGAACTGCAAATAAAAGCGCAAACGACACAGCATCGCGGTAAGCAGACAAATCTGCTGGCAAAAAGGCTTCTGCCATTCCTAATAAAAATCCTGCGACACATGTGCCGCCTATCTGCCCCATTCCCCCTAAAACAACTACAGCCAAGCCTTTAAGGCCATAAGTCATGCCAAAATAGGGACCGGGAATTCCAAAATTAAGTGCTAGTAACACGCCCGCTAAGCCCGCAAGTGCACCGGCAATGGCAAAAGCAGAATCGAGCGTGTGCGCCACAGGGATTCCTAAGAGAGTTGCGGCAGTTTCGTTTTCTGCTACAGCTCTGAGCTTGCGTCCCCAAGAAGAAAATTTCACGCAAATCGACAATAATGTGAGAACAAAAATCGAAACAATCATCAAAAGGAACTGTATTGTTCTCATACGCACTTCGCCCCAAATCAAAAGCGGAGGAAAATGCGCAAGAGGATCCACTGGAAAAGAGCGCGATTCGGCACCAAATATAATTTGTATTCCATTCACCAATACGAGCCCAACTCCTAAACCAGACACCAACGACACCCAATTTTCGGCGCCTTTTTTTCGTAAGGTCTGAAAAGCCACACGCCCAATACCAATATTTACTAAGGCACAAAATAACATGGTTAAAAGCAAAACAAATACAAACCCTAAATCGGGCTTTGTATTCCAAATAGTAAGCGCAGCATAGGCACCCAAAGTCATGAGTGCACCATGCGCAAAATTAATAATTCCTAAAACCGAAAAAATAAGCGTATAACCCGATGCAAAAAGGGCATATACGCTACCGAGTGCCAATCCGTTTGCAAGAATTTGCAACAAAGATGTCATTTGAGATACTCAAATTTTCCTTCTTTGCCCGAAGCATCCATCACAATTTTAGCAACGTAAAAATTGCGTTGGTGAACTTCGCCTTCTTTGTCAAAAGAAATTTCACCAAGTGGTGTATCGAAAGTGCCATTTATAATTTCTTTATTTACGGCGATTCTCAAAGCAGAAATATCCATGGCAGCTAATTTTGATTTTTTATCGGCTCTCTTTGCAGCTTCGACCATAACACTTACGGCCGAAAATGCTTGCGCCGAAAACTGAGGTGGTTCTTTTTTCATTTTTTCGCGGTATTTAGCGGCAAATTCCCGATTTATTTTGCCTTCATTTGCAGGACTGTAAGCCTGTGCAATAATGAGTCCATCGCAAGCTTTTTGGCAAACAGGAAATATATTAGAAGTGTTGAGCCCATTGCCAGCAACAATTGGCCCAGAAAATCCGTTTTGGCGCAATTGTTTTACTAAATTTCCACCGTCGGCAGACAATGCAGAAATAACAATTAAATCGGGTTTTGTAGCCAATGCGCTAGAAATTGAAGCAGTAAAATCGGTGTCACTCGTTTGAGTTTTTTGAACCGTAGTTACGTTAAGCCCTACAGTTTTCAATTCACGCTGAAAGGTACCAGTCTCTGAAACTGAGAACGCATCGTTTTGAGTATAAAACACAGCTGCTTTAGTTATTTTGGGATTCAATTTTAAAGCGGCTTTAATAGCAAATGGAGCCACTACATCTATTGGTGCAGACACTCGTGCAATAAATTCCCCAATTTGAGGTATGCCTTTTGCAGTGTTTGAAGGCCCAATTACGGGTACTTTTTGCCTGTCTGCAATGGGGTCAGCGCTAAATGCTTGCTGCGAAAGCGTTGGGCCAACAATGCCCATGACTTTTTGCGAGATGAGCCGGTTAAATGCATTGATGGCACCAGCTTCATCGCCGCCAGTGTCTTCGAGCACTACTTTAAAAGAAGTACCATTAATTCCGCCAGAGGCATTGAGCAATTCTTCTGCAATGCGCGCCCCAGCAACTTGTTCTTGGCCAAAAAGAGCAACATTTGAACTCTGAGCTACACCCAAACCGATGAGCAACGCATTGCCAGGGTGAGCGGGCATTGTTTCCGCAAATGAAACCAATGAATTTACAGATACGATAAGCAGACTTGACACAATTGCGGATTTAGTAAATTGGCTCATAAGAGTCTCCAGGTGGTTCAAATATCCGACGACATTCAACTAATCCATATCTGACCGAATTTCAATAATTGAAAACTTGCGCGAAAATACTAATCTTGCCATGTAAGGACACATTAGCGTAAGGTTTTACATTATGTAGCAATCTCAGCTTTTTATTTGAATCAGACCAACTACTGCGAGAAGGATATACCAGCCATGTCAGACTTACTTCAATTTGCAAAATCCGAAGATGCTTATTTTGTGACCCTCGACGACGATCCTAATATTAATGGGATTATCGAACGTTTTGTAGGCATCAAAAGTATCTCTTTTGTAAATTCTGCCGAATTATTAAAGCAGGCAAGCCAACTCAAACCAATGGCAGTTTTTGTTGATATTCATTTGGGAATCGACGACTGCGGACTCGACGTTATTCCAACATTGCGGGCTAAATGGCCCTACTGCCCCATTTTAGTACTCACCGCGGACCCTGCAGAAGACACAGTTTCACGGGCCCTTTCTACTGGTGCTGACGATTTTTTGCGCAAGCCCATTAATTCGAAAGAACTCCTTGCTCGGCTTCATGCACGACTTGAAGATGCTGCAGAAAAATCGGCACGCCAAATTTTGGAGGTTGGCGATATATCACTCGATGTTTCGCATCGCATGCTTTCTGGGCCACTTGGACGCCGCGCGTTATCTCCTACAGAGATAAATATATTAGCGCATTTAATTCAAGTACGAAGCACAGTAGTTACCAAAGAAGTGTTAAAATTTCGTTGTTGGGGGCCCACTGCTGTTTCTGATAACGCTGTCGATCGCAAAATTCATGAAGTGCGTGCGGCGCTCACAGATGTTAGCGCCATTGTACGTATAAAATCTATCTATGGCGTAGGAATATCGCTTCAACTTGAGCCCGACAATGACGACGCAGAAATTCGCAAAGCTAAACCAAAGGCGTTAAAATGAGTGCGGAAATTGATAGTCTTGATTGCTTAAACGTTGAAATATTAAATTCTTATATTGAACTCGAGCCAGGCGTAAAAGATTTTTCATTTATAAACGAACTTTTTAATTTATTTGCTTCAGCGACTCCAGAATTTATAGAAAAACTCAGTGCCGCACATCAAGAAAATGACGTTAAAGCATTGATGTATTTTGCACACAAGCTCAAAGGCAGCGCCGCAAATTTAGGTCTCAATCGCATGGTAAAGGCCTGCTTAATTATAGAACTCGATGCAAAATCGGGTAAAGTAACAGACTCTGCTCAGGTACAAGAAGTGCCAAAGTATTTTAAACAATCTGTTGCTGCGCTAAAGTTGTTTTTACAAAAATGACTTTTTGACTTGAAAATTAGAGCCTTACCCATTACCATCGCCTCAGGTTCAAAATTACATGCAAATCCGAACCCCAGGTGACAGCTATGTATAACAGATTAATACTACTCGATAAAAGCCAAACCTTTTTTCTATGGGGTTCTCGGCAAACAGGCAAGTCCACCTTGCTTGGCAATCGGTTTCCAGATTCCCAAATCATTGACTTGTTAAAATCAGACGTTTTTGCACGGTACGTAAGCCACCCCAATTTATTGCGCGAAGATCTGCAAAGCCATGCACCTGGAACCTTGATTGTCATCGACGAAATTCAAAAAATCCCTCAGCTCCTAGAAGAAGTCCACTGGCTCATTGAACGCAGCAAACTTTGTTTTGCATTAAGCGGATCAAGCGCGCGAAAATTACGCCGAGGTCACGCTAATTTATTAGGCGGCCGCGCCCTGCGCAGAGAGCTCTACGGATTGGTTTCTGCTGAACTGGGAGCCGATTTTAATTTGCTTCATGCGCTCAATCAAGGATATTTGCCATCCTTTTATTTAAGCGATATCAATTCATGGAAGCGGAAAGTGCTTTCTTATGTGGGCGATTACCTCAAAGAAGACATTGCTGCCGAAGGACTCATTCGTGGATTAACCGGATTTTCTAATTTTCTAACTGCAGCGACTCTATCCGACACAGAAGTCATTAGTTTTTCAACATTTGCAAGGGAAGTTGGAGTTTCGGCAAATACAATTAAAGAATATTTTTCAATTTTAGAAGATTCCCTCATTGGTTCCTTTTTACCAGCTTACACAACTCGGGCAAAAAGACGAACAGTCGCCGCACCAAAATTTTATTTTCACGACGTGGCTATTGTTAATTTTCTTGCGCAACGCGGGCAAATTGAATTTGGAAGTGAACTTTGCGGAAAAGCATTTGAAAATTGGATTGCGCACGAACTTCGTGCCTACAACGAATACTCAAGCCGGCTAGAATTCATTTCTTATTGGAGGCTTTCTAGCGGAATTGAAGTTGATTTCATTATCGGTGATATGAAGCTTGCCATCGAAGCAAAAAGTTCAAGAAAAATAAATTCCGACCATTTGAAAGGTTTGCGTGAACTTAAAATAGAGCACAGTAAAATCCAAAGATGTATTATTGTATCTTGTGGCGACGAAAACAGAACCACTGACGATGGGATACAAATAATGTCAGCCGAAAATTTTGCGCAAGAACTTTGGGCCGGAAAAATATTTTAATTCAATTGAAAAAATAAATCGAACCCATTCAAACTTGAATATTCATAACTCAAGCATAAATAACCATCACTCAATAAACTCTAAAACACTTCCGTTTTCTGTTGTTGCTAACACAGCGCCTTTGTCAGAAGTCGAAAATTCTAAAATTTTTCCAGATGCCGGTGCTTCCGCTTTATTCCAAGTTGTACCGCCGTCTTTGCTATAAAATGCCACTCCTAAATCACACCCTTTTCCCAATTCTGTGTATTCAACAAGGTAACATCCTCCCACAAAAATATTTTTTTCATCTTTAATATAAAGCGATTTTGCACGAAAATTCTGGCCAGCCACAAGCAAATCAGCATTTAATATCACAGAAGTCCAAGTTTTACCGCCATCTTCAGATTTTGAGGCCAAATACACCTGGGCTCCTGAAACCTTATTTTTGGGAATGGCCCATATTTTTTGCGCCGAAGCAAAAGCAATAGCTTCAACAGACTCATTATAAGTGATGCCAAACGGAGGAACTTCCGGTGTACTCCAAGTGAGTCCGCCATCGGTCGTTGTGCGGACGGTGCCGTCTTTAAATCCAACGGCTCCTATTTTATCTGTTAAAAAATGATGATCTACTATTATTTCAGAATATCCTACTCCCCTATATTCCCAAGTGACTCCTTCATCCACTGAAACATAAAAGGCTCCATTTGTGTTCGTCTGAGAAGCAATCACCGATTGTCCCGTTGCGACTCCAAAGTTTTTGTTCACAAAACTAATCTTGGACAATAGGGCGTCTTTGCCCACTGGCAAGCTCTGAAATGTCCAAGTTTTTCCGCCATCGGCACTGCGGTGAACGCGTCCTTGCTCTGCCGCAACAAACATTAAATTGTCGTCTACGGCAGTAAAGTCGCTCATAGGACCATGAGCAGAAATATGAGCCGGAAATTCGAATAATTTTTCTTTTTTGGTATTTAAGTCAATGTCGGCCAACAAATTCCAGCCAGTGACACGCAGTTTTTCAGACCTTAAATTTTGACCGGTAAAAACCTTTTCGGTATTCAACCGGAGCAAAATTCCAATTTTGATTGTCAGAAGTTTGCTGGGCGCCCCAAAGCCCAAACGCCACGGCATTGTTTTTATCCCATAAATTTGCAGCATTCACGTCACCACGGGGTGCATTATTAAAAAATTCCCAAGTTGAACCACCGTCAATTGAAAACCAAATATCACTTCGGCCAAACAAAAAACTCACTAAGCTTGAAGCAATGCCTCCTCCTAAAATTTGCTGCATGTAATTTCCGCGCGACTTTTTCACAGCGACTAATGTTTTTCCGCTGTCGGAACTTGTCTTAAACTGAATGTCAGAGCTTGCAGCAAGATTTTTTCCCAACAGCAATGAATTGTTTTTGACACTCAAAAACACAGGTGCTGGAAAAGTTTCATCTGAGGTATTTAAATTCCAGGTTTTTCCTAAGTCTGTCGATTCGTGTATGCCATTCAGCGACAAGGCAAATATTTTTGCAGCGGAATCTATTCCTAAACTCAATATCGGATTTTTGATTCCCGAAATTTGAACTGGTGAAAAAGTTATTCCGCCATCGGTTGTACGTTCAATAAATACATCTTTTTTGTAGTCAATTGATGCCGCAAAAGCCTCTAATTCTGAAGTAAAAAGTACCGACGTCCATTGTTTATTTGCAGTCACAGAGACCGTTTTCCAGGTGAGGGCACCGTCGGACGTTTTTAAAAGCGCGCCCGATTTTCCGACTAAAAATCCGACTTTTTCATTTATAAAACTGGCATCAATTAAATCATCTGTGACATTGGAGATTGGAGATTTAAGTGTTGCACCTTGATCTTCTGTGAGAGTCAATTGCCCGCGAACACCCATCACAAGCGCACTTTTTTCTCCAAATTGAACAGATTTTATAAACCTTTGTTCGATTTTAAACTTATGTATAAATTTCCAATGCGGATATTTGGCATCAATAACGTTTGTACCATCTCCAGGATTAGAAACTGGGACATCGGCATTATTTTTAGACTTTTTAATACCGCAAGCGGATAACGAAGCTGAAAATACAAAAAGTAGTAAACTATTTAAAACATATCTGTTTCCATTGAAATACAAATTTTTTTCCATAGCCAAAATCCTTTGTAGAAAATATGCACAAATTTACATTCATAAATTTAGCAATAATAATTCAATTCCAGTTTTGAATATGCTGCATCCCAGGGTTCAATCGCCAAAATATCGACACCATTTCAAACGGCCCATTGTCGTATACTATAACTACCTCTTACCGACGAAAAGGGAGTTAAACTTGACCCATAAGTACTGCAAAAATTTCTTTCCATTTTATTTAGCACTGTTTGCTCTAACTCAATCATGCAAACCAAGAAACTTCAATAATAGTGGCGTAAAAAACCTCAACCAATTGGGTTCTTCGCTCGATTTAAACGATCTCAGTGTTATTTTTCCGCCTGCAAGCGGAAGTCCTACATCGCAAGGAAGGCTTTCGGTCAGTGGAGCCGTATTAGGAATTGACTATCGGCCTCAAGAAAAGCCGAAATTTTGGTTTCAAGCAAAACCAAAAGAACTTTCCACTGTAGAAAATCGCTTAAAAAGCCTTGATCAAAAAGGATTTTGGCCTTTATTAATACCTGCCAGTGGCAAAGGTTTTCTGACTGAGCAGGAGTTGAAAGCCATTTGGGGCGACAACATTGGTGAATCGGGCCCCCTCACGCTGCAGGCCTATTTAGGAAATACAAAGCCAGCGGGCAAAGAACAAGATATATTGCGCGTGTCCGTTGCTGATGCAAAGCGTTGGCGCATCACGTCGTTTCGCTACGATCCCTGCCCCTACGGACAAAAAATACTGAATGATGACGGCTCACCAAAAGTAATGAGTGACGCATCAAAAGCCGCAAGCTTATGCAAGCCAGAAATCAGAGCCGTTGCGCAACCTGTTATTGGATTTAATGCAAAAGAATCGGATATGGGCTCAAAATTACCTCTTATTGACATTGAAACTCGTCTTAAATTCGACATATTAAAAAGTCCTGTAGCAATCTCCGAAAATCCGATTCACTCAGGCTGGTATTTTGCAGATTTTGCAGTGCATTTATTTTATCGATTAACTCCTGAGCAATCTGAATTATTTTTAAAAGGCCTTTCGGAGCTCAAAAAAGACGTTGCACCCATTTGCGGAACAACACCAACCCTTACAGTGCATCCCTGTTTATTGCGCCAGTTCCTTGCTGTGGCAGACAAGAACGAACTCAATTCCGCCATTCACATGGAGGGAGAAGACAAAGCAAAAATATCGACTTCGCTCTTAGAAGGTATTGAAAATCAATGGCAGAATTGGCAACAACTTGATTTTGCAAATAGGTACAATAAATTGATTTTAAACTCAATAAATTCTCCCTATAAGGTAGCCTATTTTTCAAGTAACTCACAGCGAGATCCATGGATGTTTAAGCTTTATGAACGCGGCAGTTCTTCAAATTCTCCACTTGAACTCGCAAAACAAAAACCACTTGCTCCAGACGCCAGTGCAGAAAAAGCTCAAGGAGGAGTGGCTGATCTCAAAAAAGGATACTCGCAAGTTGTTCCGCGTGGCGCACAACTTACAGATAAAAAACCCTGGAATCCAAGTGCCAAGGAACGCAATGAACTTGAAGTTCGAAAAAATGAATTGGCGGCGACAAGCAGGCGTATGTTTCCGGCCACAAACCCTAAATTCGACAGTCTCGATGTTTTCATTAGAACTGAAAATCTTCTTCAAAATCAAGAAGAATATGTACTCAATATCAATAAATCAGACGACCTAGCAGGGCTCGCGAATATTCAAATCACAAAAAATCGCGACAAAGACCTTGTAGCCGTAGCCTCTCGCATCAATAATCCACACCTGAACGACGAGTTTAGCGCCGACTGCGGTAGCTGCCACATCGCAGGCAAAGAAATTATGCATCCGGTCGGAAAATATTCAAACACCGATCGCATTGGAGAGGCCATGGGACCTTCGACCCTCGCAGTAAATTTAAAAGAAGCACCTGTTAAAATGATATGGCCGCAAACAAGTTATAAGGCAAAAAATACAGATTTTTTACCACTCGCACGAGAGCATGTTCGATTTGGAGCCCGTTCAAATGCAAAAAACCATCAAAACCAAGACAGTGCATTTATATTCAATCAATTCAGCATTTATTTAAACGACGTTGTTATTTCGCCCAGAGTGTATAACGAAACAGATAATGCCCTAGCCTTTATTCGAAAGTGGCACCCGACCATTGCTGGACCAGCAGGAAATAAATCGTTTGACCGATCTGTTGCTCAGGCCTGCATGTTACCCCCTGGCTACCGTGAAGACCATTTAGGTTGGCTCGAAGTGCCATATGTAGCAGAGATGTGTGAAAAGAATTAAAATGTTTTTTCATTCGGCAACAGAAAAATTAAAATAGCAATTTAAAGCTAGTCTTGAAGCGGCAATAGCGAATGATATGAAATTGAGAAATTTAGCCCCGCACTCGTAGTTTGAGACGTTGGGCAAGTCCCGACTTCAATCGCATTACCAAATTCATTAAATTCAAAAGTACGGCTTTTAGCTCTGTAGACATGGGTTTCAGATCCTCCCATTTGTGCAAGTCTGTCTGAATTGTATCGATCAAAAGTGGTTTGAAAACTAGAATTCAAACTGTCGTATCGTTTTTGGAGGGATTCAGAAAAATTAGACTGACCTACGTAATTTGGCACAAACAAAGCAACTATATTTTTTTTCGAAATTTCTTGCAAATATTCTACTTTTCTAGACTCATCGCAAACCAATACACCAATTTTACCTTCATCTGAATCTATCAGTAACGGAGCTGTTTCTTCTGCAGAAGTTGGTTCAGGCGAGTTGTATCGATCACGATTCGTAACCAATGAATAAAAAAGACAGAAATAAAAGACCTATTTTAAATGCTTTAGTTATAACTATCACTATTAAATAAAGAACTAAAATAGACTTTAGAGATTGAACACAATTGGAAACAGTTTGCAATAGAAGAAGATTTTGGAATACCACTGAAATTCTGATAAAAGACTTCCAACAGCCATTCATACGGAGCCCGCAATGAAACTCAGGCATCAGCTTTTGTCAGTCATTTTAACCCACATTTTATTTGTATCTACGGCAATGGCGAGTTCTGTAAACGATTCTAATGGTTTTCCCAGTGCTCATATGAATGCCCAAGGCGATTCCGTGAGTGTAGGAAATCTTAAAATTGTTGCAAAATGGCAGGGTCGCACAGCGGCACTCCTCTTAAATTTACCACCACAGACCATTGTGTATTCGGGAATATCTGACGAACAAAACCCTAATTACGCGAGTCAGATAAATGCAGTTGCATGCACATCTCAAAATTTTTATTTGTTTGATGCACAGCGCAGTGCTGAAAATCCGGCAGGCAAATGGCAAACAACTCCGCACGAAAAATCGCCCATGGGGTTTGCTTGCGCACAGCACCCACAGGGAGAAATTGCATTTTTAAACGGAAACACTCTTAAATTAAATCAGAACAATGATCTCACACTCCATTTTGTGGCTGGTGAACGCCGCATTGTGCCTATTTCAACTGGTTTTTTGGTTTTTGGACCACAGCAAAAAATGTACGACATCAATATATCCAACAAGAATAAAGTCGAAATTAAAGAATTAAAATCGCCTTTTCCTGAATTGCGACCACTCACGCGCATGAGTGGTCGCAACAACACAGTCATTTTTGCCGACGACTCCGGAACTCTTGCAAGCCAAGCACCCTGGAACTCTAAATCGCGCATTCCTGTTTCACCTTGCACCGAAACTCAAATGTGCGGAGTGTCGGTGGGCACCGACTCTTCTTGGATGCTCAGTGGTGCATTTGGCACGTGGTTAGGCCGAGGTGCGGCATTTGTACGCATGCCATTTCCAAATTTATCGGCCGATACTGGCGGCATTGCCATTGCTCACAACACCGAAAACGGTAAGTTTGTTTACTTAGGAAATTACGATGCCGATGCAGGAAAATTGCCCCAAACTCAGTTGTCTCAATTAAATCCGCGTCCACAAATTCAAAATAATAATTCTTTAGCAACCTTAAAAAAGTGGGCCGTTTGGGAAAAATTAAAAGTCCTTAATTCCAATTCAAAATTCATGACTTGGAAAGGTAAATTACCCGAAAAATGGCCATCGACTTGGCTCGCTGCCGAACAAGCGAGCTTTATTGAGGCGCCCCGAACATTTCAATCAAATGCCGCACCATGGGATTGGCTCCAATCGGTCGGCATGGAAAAAGCCAAAAAAAGAGCTCTAGATGCGGGCATTGTTGCACAGGAAATCGACGTCGCTGTTGTCGACAGTGGCGCCGACTTAAATCACAGCGACTTTAAAAATTCATTTCGCAATAAATTATCAGAAATCCCGTTTAATTTGCGCGACGACGACGACAACGGCTTTGTAGACGATATTTTAGGGTTCGATTTTGTGGACGAAAACCCGCAACCGCAAGATTTTTTCGGTCACGGAAGCCATGTGGCAGGCATTATAAGCTCCTCAAATTCGCTCGGCAGTCAGCGCGGCACTGGTGTGAATGCAAAGCTCCTCATTGCCAAAGCACTCAATTCAAATGGCCAAAGTAACAGCATCGATTTGGCACGGGCCATTATTTACGCCGTTGACGATGGAGCAAAAATTATCAACTGCTCATGGGGCGGAGGTGCCACCACCGAAGCACTTCGCAGTGCATTTGCCTATGCAGCACAGAATAATGTTTTGGTATTTTCCAGTGCAGGCAACGACAAACTCGACACCGACAAACACCCCGAGGTGCCAAAAATGTTTCCTGGAGTGATTTCGGTAGGTGCATTCGATTCTCGCGGAAATTTATCTTCATTCAGCAACTTCGGAGCAAAATCTGTATTTGTGTTGGCTCCTGGCAGTGACATCGACAGTGTTAAACTCGGCGGTGGTACAATAGCTAAATCGGGCACAAGCATGGCATCACCGGTAGCAGCCGGCGCAGCGGCATGGCTACTGGGCCTCAGCTTGCAAAAAAATGCTCATTACACTATCGCACAACATCAAAGACTCGTTGTAAATGCAATTTGCCAGGGCGCCACAAAGCCTGCAAATTCAAAACAATCTCAATGCGGATTGCTCAATGTAGACGCGGCTACCAAATTTATTTTAGATTCAGTGCAATAAATTTTTCCGATTCTCCATTTCAGCCTGGACTGCTGCATGATAAGAAGAGGCTGTCCTGGTTTATAATAGTTTTGAAGTCTAGCCTTGAGGTATTTTTAATGCAGTCAAACAAAGAACATGGCGCTTCACTTCCCGACGAACGCAAACAAACTGATAAAAGCTTGGAAGCAGAGCGCTCAAAGACTGATACGTCACTATTGGCGGGTCGAAAGCGCAGAGAACGTGAGACCGACGAGGCCGTACTGAGCAATCGCATTGAGGCTGACCAGGTCCGTAATCAAACGCGCCTTGATTCTGATAGCTCAACAGGGCCCAATAGTCCCGATTCTGATGAGCTCCTTCTCCAAGAAAGACAATCAGCCGATGAGACGTTAGATACGGAACGCCGCCGCGTGGACGCCATTCTCGAAGCGGAACGCATGCAGAAGGAAAATGACGAACGCGGGCTTTTTCGGACGGAGCGCAAAGAAACCGACAAAAACTTAACGAATGAGAGGTCTAAAACTGATGTTGAAGTCTCTCGCGGCAAGGCCGAGCTTACAACAAGAGATGAGTTTCTCGCGATCGTCAGTCACGACCTTAGAAATCCATTGGGCTCTATTACAATGGCAGCTGACTACCTTTGCGAAAAACTGAGTTATACAACTGCAGATGAAGACACTAAAGAGCTTTTAGACATCATTAAACGCAATGCTGGTCAAGCCAATCGCCTTATTTCCGATTTAATGGATATGGAACGTATTGCAGCAGGTAAACTCAGCCTCCAGGTTAAAACGCACATCACTTCTGAAATTATTCAAGATTCAATCAATTCCTTTCAGGCTCATGCCCTGAAAAAGAAGCTTTTGCTGAGTGCTAACTCTGAGATTTATGCTGTTCCCGTTGTAAAGTGTGACCGTGACCGCATTTCCCAGGTTTTTTCTAATTTGATTGGAAATGCAATTAAATTTACTCCAAATGGAGGCTCTATTACTTTATCTGCAAGAGTTTTTGATAGCAGGGTCGAGATTTCAATTGCTGACAGTGGCCCCGGCATTCCTGAAGACATGCTCCAGAAAGTCTTCGGGCGGTTCCTGCAAATTGGCAAGAACGATAGAAACGGCCTTGGCCTTGGACTCTACATTTCTAAAATGATAGTAGAAGCCCATTTTGGTCGTATGTGGGTTGAATCTAAGTTGGGGCAGGGCAGTACGTTTTACTTCACACTTCCCCTTTAATAACGATACTTTGCTACGGCAGCAAGAGAGTGCAACGCATTAAGCCGCCCGGCCTACCCTGTCTTCGGCCACAGCTTTGCTCGATTTTAGAAACACTAAGGTCATCATTCCCTGCACAATTTCGAGCCTTCTAAATTTAAAGGCGCCTGCAGAGCGTAAGTAAACTAAAAACACCGCACCTGTAACAAGCCGCAACACGCTGCTCACTTGAAACACGGAATAGAAACCCATTCCCGAATCTACAATTTGTCCACCTATAACCCCTCCAACAACAGCACCCAAGGCACTTGCTGCGCCAAAAAAAGCCAAGCTCATGAGTATATTTTTAGGATAAATGCGCTGAATAAAAAGCATGCTCACAAGTTCAAAACCAGGCCAAACAATTCCAGAAAGCACTTGCAGTGAAGCAATAAACCAAACATTTGTATAAAGAGTCCATAAGAGTGGTGCAGCTGCAATGCCTATAATACAAATGCAAAATCCTTCAAACATACGTTTGTCATCTAGCAGCCTGCCCCAATTTCTTAAAAGAACAAATCGCGTTGCTAAGGGAACAGAATTAAGACAAGCAAAAATGAAAATTGAAAAATTGAGCTCTTTGAGCATGTAAGGATTGTAAAAAGGTGCCGAAATATGAACTGCAACTCTAAAGACAAAAATAACCAAACAGAGCATGCCTAATTTAATAACCGGCTCACCCACCAACTTGATACTTGGCTCGGCTTTCAATTCGCTTGAATTAAGGCTGGAATTAATTGAAGAATTTATTTTATAATTGCTATTATTTTCAAGTTCATGAATATTTTCTGCATTATCATAGGGGGTGTCTTTTTCAATTGAATTTTCAGCTTCAAGACACTGAAGCACTGGCCTGGGGTGAAAATACAAAAATAAAAGCGAAATCACCCTAAAGAAAAAGGCAATAGAAATCATGTAAATAACATCTATAGGGCGCACTTTGTCGTTGATAAAATATCCCACCGACAAATATCCAATCAGCATAAAGAGACTCACAAATCCCGAACGCCTTGCAAAAAATTGATTGTGTTTGCTGCGCGGAATCATGCCCGACATCCATTCTTGCCAGGGAGCACCAGCTGTATAACCACCAATATAATAAAAACAAAGCCCCAAAAACATAACATATAAATTCATTTTATCGTTTGCAAGAGACAGTCCCATCACAATCAAACCAAACATTTGCAGCACGACGTTGGCAAGCGTGAGCCTGACTGCCGAAACTCCCCGGGCAAAATGAGGAATTAAACCTTGCGCCACAGCCCCTATGGCTGTGGGTAAAGTCATCAATAAACCAAGGGCTAACCCCGAGAGCTGCGATTTTGAAAAATAAATGACGCAAGCTGTTTCGCCAAAATTCACCATGAGCGCCCAGGCCGAACCTTCGACATAGGTCAGCGTGCGTAAAGATAAACGATTCATTAATCCAATTTTTTTACTTTGAGACACATTTTTACTTTGAGACACGACAATAGCTCCAAACCGGCAGTCGGAAATTCAATGCGAATGCCATGTCATAAGTCAACACGCTTTTTAAAAGGATGGCTAGAGACTTTCAACTGCAAGCGCCAGGAAGTCGGCGGAGTATACGGAAGACTCACATTGTTCTAATTTAGATAGATTCATACAATGCGCCCTTGATTTAAAATTTTAACGGGCATAAAGAAACAAACACAGGAGAGCACATGGCTCAGTTGATTATTAAAAATCTCAATAAAGTGTACGACAATAAAGTAGAAGTCTTAAAAAATATCAATCTAGAAGCTCAACATGGCGAATTTGTCGTTTTGGTGGGGCCATCGGGATGCGGAAAATCTACTTTATTGCGCATTATTGCAGGTCTCGAAGAAATCACATCTGGCGACGTGCAAATTGGCTCACGTATTGTAAACACTCTTGCACCTGCAGAACGCGACATTGCCATGGTTTTTCAAGATTACGCCTTGTACCCCCATATGTCTGTGCGCGAAAATTTAACCTTTGGCCTTAAAATCCAAAAAGTAGAAGAATCCGATTGCAAATTAAGAGTCGAAAATGCGGCAAAGACCTTAAATATAGAGCATCTTTTAGATAGAAAACCTGCACAACTATCTGGCGGTCAACGTCAGCGCGTTGCCATTGGCAGAGCTATTGTGCGCAAACCAGCAATATTTTTATTCGATGAGCCTCTCTCGAATTTAGATGCCCAATTGCGCTCCCAAACACGCATTGAGTTAGCTGCGTTACACAAAACTTTAGGTAACACTGCAATTTACGTAACCCACGACCAGGTCGAAGCCATGACCCTTGCAGACAAAATCGTTGTTTTAAACAAAGGTATTGTTCAGCAAATTGGAAAACCTTTAGAGCTTTATCACAATCCAGAAAATCTTTTTGTTGCCTCGTTTATTGGCAATCCTGCGATGAATTTTTTTGAAGGAAGCCTCACAATCAAAGGTCAGAACAAATTATTTCAATTTAAAAATCACACTTTCGATTTTTCAGACGCTAAAACTCCAACCGTACCCGGAAATTACATTTTAGGTTTGCGTCCAGAATCTTTAAAAGTATTGGCGTCCGAAGGCCGTGAAGCCCTAGGAAAACCAGATTTAAATCCAACAGTGGTTTTAACCGAACCCCACGGCCACGAAACTCATTTGGTGGCTCGCTTTGGCGAACAACAAGTCATTATTAGGTCGTCAAACCCCAAAAGACTCGCTGCTATGGACAAAGCAAAACCGGGCGATAGTCTCAATACGACTATCGACCGGTCGGCAATGCATTGGTTTGAAAAGAGCGAATTAGGTGCTCGGGTCAAACAATTAAATTAATGAATAGTGCTGAGATTAAAAAGTAACTTCGCGCAATAATTCAGGATTATCAAGCACGCGGCCAGACCCCAAAACCACCGCTGTCAACGGATTTTCAGCAACTAAAATGGGAAGTCCTGTTTCTTCGCGCAGCAGAATATCTAAGTTGCGAATGAGAGCGCCGCCACCCACAAGAACAATGCCTTTATCGACAATGTCTGCAGCCAATTCTGGTGGAGTTTTTTCAAGTGCCAAGCGCACGGCTTCGACAATTGCATTGATTGGCTCTTGCATTGCTTCGCGAATTTCTTCACTCGTCACTTCGATTGTTTTAGGAATTCCTGCAACAAGGTCGCGACCTTTTACCTGCATGGTACGAATTTCTTCTTCAGGATAAGCAGAACCAATAGCAATTTTGATTTGTTCTGCAGTACGTTCGCCAATGAGAACATTAAAGCGGCGCTTTAAATAATTCACAATGGCTTCATCCATTTTATCGCCGCCCACACGGACGCTTTTGGAATAAACAATTCCTAAGAGAGAAATAACGGCAACTTCGGTAGTTCCACCACCAATATCGACAACCATATTACCGCTGGCTTCGTGAATTGGTAAATCGGCGCCAATTGCAGCAGCCATGGGTTCTTCAATCAAATAAACACTAGCACAACCAGCACTTTCGGCCGATTCGCGCACTGCACGCTTTTCGACTTCCGTAATTCCGTACGGAATACAAATTACTGCGCGGGGGCGCACTAAAGAGCGGTGATTATGAGCCACACCAATAAAATAGCTAAGCATTTTTTCGGTTAATTCGAAATCTGCAATAACGCCGTCTTTCATGGGACGCACAGCTTCGATAGTACCAGGAGTACGGCCTAACATTTCTTTTGCAGCACGGCCCACTGCTTTCACAGTGCGAATACCTCGACTGTCGCGCTGCACAGCCACAACAGAAGGTTCATTAGCAACGATACCCTTTCCCTTGACGTAAACGAGCGTGTTGGCAGTACCTAAGTCGATAGCCAGGTCATGAGAGAGGAGCCGTAAAAACCAATCGAACATCCGAGCCTCCGGAAAGCGCAATATTGATGCTTTATATGTGAGGCTTCATTTGTCATCCGTATAGTAACCCTTGTCAAGGCGTTATTGGTGTTGAATGACGATCTTTTTTATTAGTGGTGCATCAATTTGTAGCAACGGGTTTTTACTCGTAAAAAAAGTCGCTAGTCTTTGATTGTATTTCAGCTGATGGAAAAGCAATTTATTTAAGAAAACCCATTTTTTTGTTAATATATATTGTAACGATACCCAGCATAATAAATTCGTTTTCTTAATTTAATTGTTTCTCTCTTTACCCTAGCCGGCAATGGGTTTGTAGGAAAAACATTTTTAAAAACGTCAAAAACTAAAGTATCTACAGCAGAAAAATCGCGGTGCGGCTGATTTATGGCAGACACATTTATAATTTTTCGCAATGTGCCATCGCGGTTAATAACCACGTCATATTCAATAAATTCGCCAATTTTACCATAAAAAGTAGCATCGGTTGGTAACGAACGAGTACCTCCCCATGCCTCATGAAACCGCCGCGACATGCTGTCAAAATAAGCAGCATACGAAAACTCTTGTTCTGCAATTGCGCCACCAGGGTTTACGGGATTTTGAGAATCCTCCACGTCCCCACCCACGGGAGCATCGCCAATAGTGCCGCCAATGTCGCGGTGCGCTAATACCGTTCCTAAATTTGCACTGGGTAACAGTCGCTGCAAACCTTTGCTCACGGACGAAGGTCCAAAGGTTGCGGTGGCTTCATTTTCTGCAGGCAAAGGCTCTGATGCTTCTGGATTTTGTGGAGTGTTTTCTGGAATCACACCTGCGGGTACCGGCACACTCACGGCGCTCGAAGATTCGGCAACGGCACCAAAATCAGGCACTGTTACTTTTGCAATGTGTTGTTTTTTCTTTTGCCGGCCGATGTTTTCGGCCAATGGTTTTGGAGTTAAATTTTTAGCAATTTTTTTAATTTCGGTTTTTGGGGTTTCAAATCGCACCTGAATTTGATTTGCGTTGTTTGAAACAATGTGGCGAATATTATTTTTTGCACTCCACAGCAAATACCCAAACGCAACATGCAAAACAATCACGAAAAAAACAGATTTTAGCCACAAAAAATTATTTTCTTTGTTTGGATTTCCTATCCAATTTTGCCAGATATTTAAGGTGTCTCTCGAAAAAGGGCGTCGGAACGCCTTCATTGTTCAAGTTCTCCTAAAAAAAGTCTCAAATGGCCCATTGCCACCTTTAAACCTCAGTTATCGACACTTTGACTGCAGACCTCGCTCTGTGCAAATCTTCCGCTCGTCAAAAAAGTAGAGGCAAATTTTATGACTCAAAGTGATGCACACTTGTATTCCGAGACTGTCATATTTGGAAGCGGCCTGTCTGGCCTCTCATGCGCAAGGTCTTTGGCATTGCAAAACCGGTCGGTCACGGTCATCGAAAAAGCGCCAAACCTTGGTGGGCATTTGTTACCTTTCGAAAGAGGCGGTGCAGTATTTGAAGTCGGCATTCACTACATAGCCGATACGGGGTCACAAAGCCTTTGGCACAAAGCCTGTGAAAGACTTAAAATTAATTTTACATACAATGAACTCGATAAAAATTTTGAAGAACTTTACTGGCCCAATGGAAAAATGCAAAATGTTTCTTGGCCGCTTCAAAGCTTTATTGCAGACATGTTGTTGAAATTTCCAGATTTTAAAATTCAATTACACACTTTTGAATCTCATTTGAATATTTTGTGGGAATTTGCTCAAACACTTGATTATCCTTTTAGAAGCGCGGAAGCTTTAAAAAAAGCTTTACACTCGCCGCATAAAATAACTATTTTAAAAATGGCAACGCAAAATTTAGAACAATATTTTAAAAACACTTTAAAATTAAGTTCAGAAATAATAGAAATTTTAAATTTTCAGCACACTCTTTTAGGTGTGGCGCCAAAAAAAGTATCGGCACTTGTTCACTTGCTGGTACACCGTTATTATTTCTCAAATCCGTGCTTTATTGAAGGCGGAGGCCAGGCTATTATTGATTCATTAATTCACAATGAAGTAGATTATTTAACATCAACAAATGCTAACATGGAACAATTAAGCCAAGCCGAAGCAACAGAATATCGATTTCCCAAAGCACGGTTTAAAATTACAACTCACAAAAAAACAATTTTTTGCCACAATGTGGTTTGGACTCCAGATCCACGTGCACTGAGCACCACTGCGCCAAGAATAACACTGCCAATATTACAACGTATTCGTTTGAATTCAGTGCAAGAACCACATGCATTAACTGTCGGTTACTTTGCCACAAAACGTAAGTTAACAGAATACGGCATGCACAATTGCAATATTTGGCTTATGGGACTAGGCAATGCAAACGATTCTTATAAATTAAATCGAAATATTGAAGACCTCGCAGAACAAAACCCCCTTTATATCTCTACGGGCTCGCTGCGCGACCACAGTGCCTTAAGCTCGCAAGCTAAGGCCAGGGGTTTTAATGGAATTTTTCAAGCTATGTTTGCGTGCCCCAACGCTATAGACCTTTGGAAGGTGTCAGACAGTGAGCTTTATCGCACGCCAGAACGAAAGGGCGGCCAAGGGCGCGCTTACCGCATGCAAAAAGAAAAAATTCTTGACATATTAATCGAGCGGGTCGTGCAAAAATTTCCTACCCTTTCAGGCGAACTCGCTTGGTCGGAACTGGGCACACCCCTTACACACACGCGATTTTTAAATTCTATTAGCCGTAATGGGTATGGGTATTCGCCAACAGTTTTTGATTTATTATTCGCCAGACCAAGCTTTAATTCTGGAATTTGCGGGCTCTATTTTTGCGGTTCACACATCAAACCAGCTCACGGAATTGTGACAGCAATGCTTAACGGAGAAGGTCTTGCGCGACGCCTCACCAATTGAGACAATAGCCGCATGACACCACCAAACGCGCCTCCACAAGCCAACGCTAGCCCCCAGCGCGACAAAGCCGTTGCGTTTACAAAACGCGAACAAGTCTGCGAAATCATTTCTGAGGCCAATCGTCTCAAGCTCCAGGTGTTGATGCGCACTTCCAACGACGGGCGCGCTGTGCGCGGCATGATTGAACACGTCGAAACTGCCGACGGCGGAATCCGCATTGGTTCTATTTCACCAGCTGGCGATGAACTGCTAAAAGGTCAAGATTTTATAAAAGTAGAATTTATTTTGCTGTCAAAAAAGCTTGTTTTTGTTGCTCGTGTGCGTGCACGAGCAACAGGTAAAATACTACTTGCAGTGCCCGACAAACTTGTGGCCATCGAACGACGCAACAACGTGCGATTTAGAGTGCCATCTACACATGCGGCATTTATTGAATTACCCGATCGCAAAATCGATTTGGCCCGCTTCGATGCCCCTTTTGTTCCCTATTTTTTGCGCGACGATGTCCACAGCTCTGCACGCTTGCGTGTCGACGACGTGAGCCTCGGAGGCGTGGCCTGTTTCACGCGGTTTTCGGCTGTTTCAGACCTGTTGCGCGCCGACGAAGAAGGCCTCATGGCCACACTTTATTTTCCAAATTCTTCGCCCGTTCAGGTGCCCGTATCGGTGCGGTGGACTAAAAAAACCAGCGCAAATATTCCCATGGGAAAATTCGATATTCTGCAGCGTTTTTTGGCTAGCCGCATTCGCTCTGGAAATATTTCAGAGCCGTTTCAAATGAAAGAGACTTATTTTCGCATTGGAATTCAATTTTCAGAAGTCTCTAAAGACCTCGACAGCACTTTAAGAACTTTTATTCGACTCGTGCAAACAGCAGAGTCGGTTTGAATTTTAATTTCAAAATTCTGTTAAATCAATTGAATGTCCAGTTATTTACTTTACGAGGTTGAACCATAAGCGGTGCGCCGAAGTTTGCATTGTAGAAATCGTCGTTGTCAACACAATCCGTGACGTCGGAACTCACATCAAAATCTTTCCTCACCCCTACACAAAATGTCTTATCGCCACCGCCCCATTTCAAATCTGAGAACCGACCACTGTCTCCATAAACGCGCACTTCACCGGAATAATTTGCTCCAAGATGCACGTTTTCGCAGGTATTTTGTTTAATATTCGTCCAACCCTTGGTAAACCATGTGCCATTTTTATAGGCCACCGCGGCTCTAATAGTGGGAGTTTGTGAGCGGTTACAAATGGTTAAAATTGTGTTGTTTGTAACGCCCTCAGTAGAATCTTTGAGCTCTAAATATTTTTCGACGAATTGGCTGGCTTTGGTGTTTAAGTTTGTCGTACTTCTAGAATAAGGTACTCCTGGAGGAAAATAGGTACCGTCTTCTTGCAATTCTCCACCAGATACAACTCCAATAATTTCCGGCAACCCGTCAAACGTTCCAAACACTGCCCCTCCAGATGCACCCCGACTTACCTCACAGTCCGATAGGAAGCGTTCTAAATCTTCACCAAAAATGCTACATCCAATGTGCGCGCTTGCACTTTTCCCGTCCCCAAAATCACCGGCATACCCTACTGCTGTAAACGTCGCACCCAAATCTACTAGTTCTGAGGTAGGAATGCTCCTCACTCCCATATAGCCCATGGAATCTCCCAGTGGCACATTTAAGCGCACAAGGGCCCAATCATTTTCCCATTCATTTTCATAATTCGTGGTACCAAGCCAAACGCTGTCAGCTTCTACAAAAAAAGGCGAAACACCATCAATATAATTGACATAATACCTAGTATTTGTATTTAAATTCCCTTTTTTGTCTTGCAAACATTGCGCCGCGGTCAAAAGTAAATCAGGGCCTACCAAAGTGCCGGTACAACCAATCCATTGATTTGTCGAAGGGTTATAAGAGAAAATCTTAACAACTGTCCGCCAAGGATAATCGGTGCTTGTTACCTTAGTGCGATCGTCATTTCCAAAAACATTTTGCACTTTGCTTTGCTGAGAAGCAGGCTTTTTGCCGCATGTTAAAACGCTTAAACTCAAAGCCGAAAAGGCCAAATTGCGCAATAAATTACTCACTTCAAACTCCCAATAAAAAATCAATCAATAAAACAAAAGATGCTCAATTAAACGTCCACACATTTGCTTTACTAGGCTGCAATTGCAACAAAGAGCCAAAATTAACATATTCGAAACCGTTGTCGTTCAAGCATTCTTCAGGCGTTGATTTCACTAAAAACTGACTCTTGCTTTTTATGCACAATGACAAATCGCCACCGCCCCAGGTCAAGCCAGATTCAAAATCTTTTCCAAAAACACGCAGGTCAGAAACTTCTCCAGAGGAACCCACACCCCTATTGATACATTGATTTTGAGGCACGGATATCCAGCCAGAAGTTTGCCATATGTCACCGTCGAGTCGTCGCGCTAAAGCAGCATGAACGACTTTAGAACTGGAAAGATTGCAGAGCGAAATAAAATTCACTGGAGTGTCTGTGTCTGGATTCTCCATGAGATATTTATAGCTCTCTAGCATCTCTTCGTTCACCTTTGTGGCCATTGTTGCTTCGTTTGTCTGGTATGCACCGCCGGCACCGCTCACCTGATTGGGAGATTGGGTCATGACACCCACAACCGATGGCACGCCATCAAACGACGCAAATAACGGGCCCCCAAATGTGCCACCGTTTTCGGATGAACTGGCAGCTACTTCAACATTTAAATCACAATCCGTGGCCAATTTTTTTTCAATTTCCGCCATAACGCTGCAACCACTGTGAATACTAGCGCTATTTCCGCCTTCAAAATCTGCCGTATATCCTACAGCCACAAAAACGTTCCCCATAGAAATGAGGGTTTCTGTAGGTAAATTCTTAATAGCCATATATCCGAGAGTATTGCCAAGCGGTATATTAAGTTGCATAAATGCCCAATCAGCACCGGACTCAGCTTCCCTGCCAAATCCAACTGTATGTCCAGTAACAGAATATGCTCCTTGGCCATTTACATAAAACGGTGAAACCCTTAAATCTTTAGGTCGGTCGATAATGCACTTACTCGAGGTCAATACGAGATCTGGGCTTACCAATACTCCAGTGCACCACATGTCACCTCCGAGTCCATTGGCGTCTATGCGCACAATACTGCGCCAAGGATATGCGGTGCTTGTGAGTTTAACCGTAACCGGTCATTCCCGCCCGATAGAATTTGATTTTGGCTCAGTGTAAATTAAAGAAGTTCAATAGCCGCAGGGGAAAGTTCAATAACCGCGTAC
>JAYTOT010000018.1:0-30123 GCA_043747645.1 Pseudomonadota bacterium
GAGCAACTATGGCATCAGGTTTACCTGCGATTTCTGCTGTATTTTCTTGATTGCCTGAAGGCCGAGAATTTGAATTCTCGTTGCCTCTGCTTAATGAGCTGCGGCCGCTACATGCAGAAAGTGCTAAAGCACAAGCGCTGAGGGCACAACCAAGAGACAGGGGACGATTTAAATGTAACATGACGCACTCCTTAAAATTGCCAAAGAATGAAAATGGGACACGGAAACTTGTTACGTTATAGAACCAGTGAGTACTTTTGCGCGCAGAGTGAATAGCGCGCAAGATTGATTTCTGATTAAATCAGCAAGGTATTTTTTGCAGAAAAGAAAGTAAAAATTAAATTTCGATGTTCTGACTGATCAGTCGAATGAGAGGAAGCATATTTGAAATCCGCGTGTAGGAGCCATGTCCAAATACTGTTAATACACAATTGGGAACCAAAGTTGCGGAGGCATCGCCAAAATCAACTAATAATGTTTTGCCTTGGTCGGGCACACGTTTTCTAAATTTTGAATTCTTTTTCCAAGTCGCGACATTTTGACCTTCATCTAATATTTGATTGAGTGCTGAATTAAGCTTTCGTTCCTTATGTGAAACCGCTAAAAAATCGGAACCAGAAATTCCCCATTGCTGCACATAATCGCCATCGCGCGTGTTTAAAAACCCAGACAAAGTGCCTGCCTTTGGAAGTGAACCTCTATGATTAATTACGGAACAAAGGAGAATATTATCATTCAAAAACCAGCGGTACCGGGGAGGTGTTCCTAAGGTAACAAATTGCAAAATCATTTTATGCAAGCTCAATATGGCTTCATAGTCTAATTTTTTGCTCAAATAACTATTTTTTGCGCACTCCAACAAAAGAGGAGCTTCGGTTTTTTGAACCTCTGCCATGAGCCTCGTGAGCAATGCAAAGGCCTGGCCCGCGTGGCTATGGCCCACGAGTAAAACACCTTTTTGACGGCTCGTTGGGCTTGATTGACGTGCTAAATGATTGGCTAAATCTAGAGCTGCTTCGAGGCGAGCTGCATGATGATTTGCAGAACTCCAGTGAAAATTGTCGACGTAGTTTCCCCAATCTGCAGCGCCTGCAAAGAGTTGCGCATATTGCGGGAGAAAATTTCCGTTGTCTCCCACCAATGCATTGCACTGCGATTTTACCAATAATTGAAATGAATTGTATAAGTTTGGCCGAAGATTTGGAATAAAATGTTTGATTGCCGCATCAAAACTTATGGGGTCGTGCCCTACAAATGTCCCGTGCATAAATAAAATGCGCCCAAATTTCATTTTATAGAGTGTTCGTGCTTCTTGAGCAAGGCTGTTCATCCAAAGCGAAGGTTGTGCTAATATTTCTAGATTTTTTAATTCTGGTTTTGGGAGGTCTTCATCAAGTCTTTTAAAGTGAATTTGATTTAAATCTGTGAGAGAGTCGTACCTCTGACTCAAGGCATGCAAATGTGGAGTTTCAAGTTGCGATTGAATTTTCTTTTGACTTGAAGTGAACGAAAATAAGAAAATTTTTATTCTATAAATGTAGCGGAATAAAAATTCTAAAAGGCTCAATAAAACGAAATAAAACCAGCGCAATATTGAGTAAATCATATGACCTCAAACAGAAATCAACGAAAAGTCTTTAGGCCCAATGCATCTCGTGCGCGATTGCTTACGGCATTCAAATAGCCTTCTACTTTAGAGTAACACGGTTCCATATGAGATTTAATTTCTGCAGGAGAATTGCAAAAATGTTGGTACAATTCTCGTTTTGAACCAAACACGCGTTCGTGTTCATCGACAAAATCTATTTTGGCATGTCCGTATCCATATGCTGTGCCATTTATCATGCGTTCGTGCATGTGGTTCAATGCTTCAGCAGAAGCAAAGCCACGAAACATCTGGTAAATAAGGCAAGTTTCAGGGTCTTTGACTTCATCTAAACCTTTGGAGTCGGTTTTAATTTCTTTTACTTTCTTTTCGATTTCTTTTCGGGTGGCGAAAACCGGAATATGGTTGTTGTAACTTTTTCCCATTTTTCGACCATCTGTGCCTGGTAATATAGGCATGTCGGCACTAATTAAAGGCTTTGCCTCGTGGTAGACATCGATTCCAACTGCATTGTTAAAGAGGCGGCCCATGTCAGATGCATATTCTACATGTTGAGCTTGATCTTTTCCAACGGGTACAACTTGAGCATCAAAACTCATAATGTCTGAAGCCATTAATATAGGATAATTAAAGAGTCCGCATGTGGGCTCTTTGCCGTTTTGCAAAGCATCTTTGTAAGCGTGGGCGCGCTCAAGTAGACCTACGGGTGCTGCACAAGAAAGATACCAGGCATTGGCTTGAATTTGCGGAAAATCGCTTTGCAGAATGAGGCAATTGCCTTTTGAATTAAAACCTAACGAAAGATACAACGCCAATTGTGCAATTGTGCACTGGCCGGGCTCCATTATTTTTGTTTTATTTGTGAGTCCGTGCAAATCAGCACACATTAAAATGACTTCATAATTGGCATCTTGCGAAAAATCTATAATGGGTTTAACGGCTCCGAAATAATTTCCAATGTGCACATCACCCGTTGGTTGTATTCCCGTTAAAGCGCGCGTGCGATTTGGTAAAAAAGATTTTTGGGTTGATTTATTATTGGCCATTTAAACGATTCCTCGCTGCGAAATAAACTACAGTGAGAATATTTATACATCGTCTGCACCTAGCGTGGCAATCTTGACGCTGGGCGCGCTTGTGAGATTTCATAAGACTGTGAAATGATAAGGTCAGTAGAGATACGCGATTTTAGATTTGCTGCCCAATTGCAGTAGAGGAAATGAATTCTATGACATTGACAAAGGATCGCCTGGTAGAAGTGATTCGCATGAAGACCCAATTCTCTTCACAGGAAGCGAAAAAGCTCGTGGAAATCATGCTCGAAATGATGAAGGCTAAGCTTGAAGAAGGTGAAGAAGTCAAAATTTCCGGCTTCGGAAAATGGACTGTGAAAGAAAAACAAAGTCGCCCCGGTCGCAACCCGCACACGGGTCAACGGATTGAAATTTCGGCGCGCCGCGTTGTTACCTTTCATCCTTCCGAAAAACTGCGTGATGCAGTTAATTCAGCTATTCTAGACGACAGCCAGGTTACTTTAGTGGGCGCTGGCGGCGTGACTGACTATGATGATGACGACATTTAGATTGAGTTGTCGTGTTGTTACTTATTGAAACAATCATTGAGTAAATCTAATTGAACGGCCGCGGCCTGCGACCGTTCTTCAGCTTTTTTAATATACACCGACGTAGTCGAAATTCTTTTGTGCCCTAATAGGTCTTGAATTTGGCCAATGGGCGTCCCTGCATTGTGTAATAAAGTTGCCAATGTGGCACGGCAGCTGTGTGGGCTCAAGTGAGTTGCAATGCCTGCATGGCGTGCCGATTCTGTGATGGCCTGATATACCGCCGCTTGTGTGAGTTTCTGAATTTTATTTTTGCAGTTTTGGGCTCGCACAAAAAGTAATTCATTTGGCGAACAAGTGGAACGGAATTCTTGAATGTATGCTTTAAGAATAGCGAGAGTCTGCGGATGAATAACAACAGTATGTTCGTATCCACCTTTAATTGCCAAATTGAGACGTGCTCTATCGGGCAATTCTTCGAGGCTTCCAATGTACAGGCCGCAGAGTTCATCGACTCGCATGCCAACAGAAATAAGAGTGTGAATCACGGTGTAACGTAAGGCGGCACTGGCATATTTTCGAGATTTTGGTTCTGAATTTTTTAATGTTTCTTTATTGAACTTTAAAAAATTCAAAAGGTCGGTCATTTCAGCCAATGTGAGCGCATTGGTGCGAGAGACCTCGGATATGTGAGGCCTGTCTACTAATAAAACCACGTTTTTAGCGACCAGACCTCTTTTTACGCCGAAATTTAAGAATGAAGAAAGGGCTGCAAGTTTTCGTGCCACACTTGTTTCTTTGTCGCCATTTTTAAAAAGTTGAATTTTCCAAAGATGTATAAATTCCTCTTTGATTTGAGAAAGAACTTTGACATTGGCACTGTTATTGGCGCAGAATTTTAGAAAATCAGAAATATCGCGACCGTAATTGCGCCTTGTGTGCACGCTTTTTTGAGTGATCAAAAAATGCGATAAAGCGCTTTGAATTTCTTCTGTAGGTGAACTTTGAAGCCAATCTAAAAACTGAGTTTTTTGATCAAGCGCCAAAGCTTGCTGGGGAGATTGAATTAAATTTAATTCTTTCATGTTTCCAGTTCTAACAGCTCTAAAATTGTTTCGCAGCATTTATCGATGAGTTCATTACCGAGCCAAGCAACGCTGGTAAAACCAATGCCCGCAGCGGTGAATTGTCCCATAATGGGAATCCATTTTGCAATTTCTTTGGTTGTGATGCGTTTGGCTTGTGTCTTTATTGCCATTATAGCAAATTCTTTGGCGCCGTAAGATAAAACTTTCTTAACAGTACTCTGAAAATGTGGCGAATGGAAAGATTTTGCGAAATTGGATTCCAAATTTTCGCTGTTGAGTTTAAAACACTTTAAAATCCACTGATTCATTTTGGTAATAATAGCTATGTCCGCAGCTAAATCGACACCTAGCAATGGGTTGAATCCGTTTGCCGCAGACAATCCAGCGAATAATAAGACTTGCTTGCGCGCCAGGGCTTTTTTTTCGTCAAGGAGTTTTTGAGTGTATGCTTGAGTGGAATAAATTAATTTTTCACGTTTGCGAGTGGGGAGTTCATCAATGAGTGTTTCTAAAAAGAACGGAAAATCGTAAAGTGTGGGATTGTGTGCAGAAATAAGCCAGAATTTTTGAATTTTAGTGTGAGCTAAAGGTTGAAATTCTGAGTTGCATTTTTCTGAAAGGTCATCTCTGATTTTTTTTAAAACAGAACTTAAATCTGTGCCATCGTATGCTGCTGCATGTGCTTCTTGGTCAATCATGCTGCGCACAATATGCAAATCTTTTTTATATTTATTGCGCACAGATTTAAGTAAAAATATGTCGTCTTCGTAGACTCTTTTAGCGACCGTTAAAATAAATGCATCTGCATCCGAAACTTGAATATCATTAAAATATGAGTTTATTGGAAAATGAAGCGTCGAGCTACCTGGTAAATCGAGGACTTTAAATCCGTTCACTTCGTAATCACTGCGCGATTGTGTTGTTTCTGTTGAACCTGTTTTTGCAACTTTCTGGCCATAAAGTGCATTAATAAGACTCGATTTACCTGTGCCAGAGCGTCCGATAATGGCAATAGTAACAGTCTCGGAATCGAGACGCGCAATTTCTTTTTCAATAGCCTGAATAGGATGCGCATCGGAAAACAACGACTTAAGAATATCTCCTGGATGCATGTTTACTATTTCCTAAATTCACTGCACGAGTGGACAATCTTCAGCATTAATAAGATTTTTAAGGTCACTGCTCATGAGTACAGTTAAGTTGCGATTGGCATCGGTGGCGTAATTTTTGCATCCTGGTCCGTAGCCCCAAGTGTGCCCTGCAATGCGAATTTGACCTTGCCCCGCTTCAGCAATGGAGTCAACTTCTAAACTTTGTGCAGGGCCATCATTTCTAAATTGAGCAGCGGACCAATCAACTGTTTCGTTATTGGCTGGATTATTCCGGGCACTAAACCATGTTGCGTGAATAATGTCTCCAGTGGCTGCATCCAAATGAGATATCCAAGTGGTTTTTTTTCCGCCACCAGAGCCTGCTCGGGTTTGCCATGCATCTTGTGGAACTTGAAAACTCGCTACTCCTCCGTCGCCATCAGAACTAAATGCCGCATAAAGTGCGCCATTTGCCATGCTGATAAATCCGCCTTCTTCGTCGGCACTAGAACTCGCATAAATGCGGCACCAAATTATTTTTGGAACAGCTTTAGAAATTCTTGCTGCAAATGCATCTTTATTAATGCTTGAATTTACAATATAACCGCTAACATATGCTTCTTGGTCTAGCTGAAGCGACCTCCGAATGACAATGTTTGATCCGCCGTCGAGAGCATTTTTAGCAGATATTTCTGCAGGGCAATTGAGCAAAGCAACTGAATTTAAAGTTTCAGATTTGAGCAATCCTTGGTTCGGAAGTTTCTGCTGTGGCTGTTGTTGTTGAACAGGTGCACCATTTTGGCCCTGAGTTCCATCAACTGGTAAGAATATAAATTGGCCCTGAGTCTTTTGAGCTGCATCTTTGCTGTCAATTAAATTCCAATCGGTTTTCTGCGCTGTTTCGGGTGTAAAATTAACTTTTCCTTGCCACTGATTCACTACGAGGTCCATATTTCCCGCTGTGTAAGAGAGGCCATCACCCGAAAATCCGCCTTTAACGTCGTTAAATATTACATTTACAAAATGCAAATTAGAGTCTTTTCCGTCTGTTTTATCGACCCACATGCACGGGCCGTAAGAACGGATTCCTGCAGCTTGTGTAAACGTACATTCAGCACCGTCTCTGGATTGAAATGCTTTAATACGCTTGTGAACTCGGGTTAAAATATTGTTTGAATATTCTTTTGTTTCTAAAGTGATATTAAATAAGATCGAACCCTGTGTGGAATCTTTGCAAAAGCTTTTTACAAAAATGGGGTCAGTTAAAGTTTTGGCATTGTAAATAGTAAAATCTGTACCAGTGCATGCTGCTTTAAAGGAGTAAGAAATAGAATACTCTTGCTTTCCGCCTGCACCTACAATGGGCGGATTGTTTTGCATACAGGCTTTAAAATCTTCGGAATTGGTTAAAGAAAAACCCTGAATTGTGCCCTGAAATGTAATGCCAGATAAATATTTATTGGCGCAGTTTGTGGCTTTTAGCTCGAGTTGATTGTAAGTAAAAGCAGGAATAAGGTGCAGTTGGAAATCGAGTCCACCAATGAGTTCGCGCACATCGTCCATAGTTAGTGGTACATTTATGAGTGGAGTGTTGGCCGGAGATTCAGGCCGTGCAATAGCTGCGGCCGGCGCTGCGCTTCCGGAACCGGACAGGGGTTGCGTTGGAGTTGTGCCGGGCGGTGTTGTAGTTCCTGTGGTGGTCCCTGGCGGGTTTGGATTGCCGACAGTTTGCGTTTCGGATTTGGGCTCTGCTTTGGGTTCGGTTTTTCCTGCAATTGTAACTTCAACCACTGGGGTCTGCTGCACAGGAGCAGGTGGGTCTTCTGATTTCTTTTTATTGCAAGAAATAATGATTAACAATGAAGACAAAAGTAAACAAGAACCTAAATTAATTGGATTTCTACCTTGGAGTTTCATAACAATCCCTTGTTTTAACCTGATAATAAATCTCTCTGCCCCATGGCAGCCAGTTTAATTGGCAGTGTGCAGTTCACAAGGTCGGAGTCATTCAAGCCGATGTTCACAAACAATTGTGCCTACGAGTCACAAGAATGACTCATTCGGCCTGCTATCTGTCTGTAATTTATGTAAGAAACACTTTTTATTAGAAAACGGTCTAATTTAGCTCCTCGCAAGCCGATAGGTCTAAAGAGGAAATTTAATATGCAGACTTTTCATCAGATAGTTACATTTTTAAGGAAACACTCAAGAATTGTGGCGAGTGTACCATTAATGATAGTACTTTCCTGCGGAGAGTCGAAGACTGCAAAGCTGAACTTGAATTTAGATACTAGGGGTCAAAAATCTGTTCGTGACAGAACCGATTCTGCAAGTACCGCAATTGAAACTCATATGAATTCTGTAGCAATACAAAATGGTTCAAGTGGTAAAAAAACTGAAATCAAAGATCAATTTCCGTCGCCAGAACTAGCCAAGCAATGCGATGCATCACGCATGGGAAGTCGTATTGTGCGCTTAAGTGGCATTCAAATGGCAAACACTCTTGAAAATTTTATTTCTGGCGCAAAAAATGATGCCCAAAACTTAGATTCTGTTTACCCCTATTCATCTGGATTTAGCACAAATGCGAGTTTTGGAGATTTGTCTGTTCCGCGAATAGAAGCGTTACAGCGAGTGTCTGAAATTGTGGCTGAGAATTATTCTAAAGGAATTTCTGCCGAAGCGCTAAATTGTTTTGCTGGAAATGTTACAGATGTCTGTTTTAAAAAGTTTTTTAATAACGTAACAACAACTTTGTGGCGGCGGCCCTCCGAAGCTGCTGAATTAAAATATTATTTTGATTTTGCCCTAAATTTATCGAAATCTAACACCGCAACAAAAGTTTGGAAGGCTGTGGTACAGAGTGCAATTTTAGACCCCCTCTTTATTTTTCGCATGGAACGAAGAAACATAGGCGCTGACGGCATAGAAAAATTATTACCGGAAGATGCTCTTCAAATGCTAGCCTATTCAGTATCTGATGCTCCGCCTTCAGAAAAAATGCTAGCAATGGCTAGGGCTGGTACTTTAACAGAGCAGAACTTTAAAGGTTACGCGGTGCAACTTGCATCCAGCCCGGCATCATCACAAAAAATGGTTCGGTTTTTTAGAGAATTATTGGGCTATGGAGCGGCTTCAAAACACATTTCTGTCGCCCCAAATTTATTTTCTCCAGCGTCTACAGACACTGCGGTTTTAAATGCCGATGAACTCATTGAATCAAATTACCGTAACAAAAATTCAATGAGTGAACTTATAGATGGTGTTTTACCAACCACGACTCCTTTGCCAAATGTGTTTGGAATGTCTGTGCAATACAAAGGATTATTATTGCACCCAGCGTTTTTAACGAGGTGGGGCGATGGCGGAAATGTTAGAGTCATTCACCGCGGGCTCGCAGTAAGGAGGCAGATTTTGTGTACCGAAATCGCACCTCCACCTAAAGGAATTCCGTCATTTGCGGCACTGTCGCCCACTTTAAATAATTTTGAACGACTGGCAGAGCACACGAAGTCGCCCAGTTGTGCCGGATGCCACACTTATATTGATTCATTAGGACTTGCCTTTGAAGGATATGACGAAGTGGGTCGTGCAAAAGTTGGATTTAAAATTCCAGACAATGCGAAATTGAGCGTGGCTTTTCCTCAAAAAGAATCTTTTGAATTGAAAGACGTTAAATCATTTTTAACAGATTTAGCTCAAAGTCAAGTTTATAAAGCATGTATGACAAGAAATTTGGAACAATATTATCGACTATTAGGTGTGGGTGGTCAGTGTTTTTCTGAGCCTGTGCAACCCATGGCACCCGTTGCGGCGGGCACAAATCTGCAAGATTTATTGATTGAAATATTCACGCGCGAAAAAGTCGCCTTCGATTCAAAACCGCAAGGGAGTGTGCAATGAGTATATCGAGGCGCAATTTAATTACTGGTGGTGCTGGGGCGCTCGCACTGGCAGCTTATGCCCGTTCGTTACAAGTTTTTGCAGCTACGGGAAAGTCTCCACAGCGTTTGATTGTTTATTTACAAGCAAATGGAATAGGCGGGTCGCTTGATGTTTGGGGAGCGCCAGGGATTTTAAAAGGTAACACGGTTATTAATAGTGCTACAAAATTTCCTGTTTGGATGGGTGATTTGAGTCAATTTGGCTCAAGAATGATTGCATTAAACGGTTTGCATTGTATTCTGGAAGACAGATTGCACGGGAGTGGTCGTGCATTATTGACCTCTCGAAAGTCCGAATTTAGTGGCGAAAGTACCACAGAAATGTCCGACGGTGCAGGTAAATTTTTTGGGCCAACGTTTGACAGCCTCATAAATAAAAATTTTTCGCAAAATGGATTGTACTATTGCACATCTGGCTTTGAAACTGAGACACTATTTAGCAGTGGTGCGGACCAGTCTGTTCCCTTAGCAAATAACCCCATGCGTGCCCTAGCCAAATCAATGGGCACTCAGCCAGCGACACAAACCGATGTGTCTGCCACGCAAATCCTTGCTTTTGCGCAAGAGAGGGCTAAATTATATCGCCAAAAAATACCGTCTAGCGAGTACACAAAATTTGATGAATATGTCGACTCCCTTGCTCAGGTTGCAAAATCTGCGCAACAGCCAGAGCCCATTGGTGCTACAAGTGATTATTGTTTAGTGAGCAATGCCCAGGCTGCAAGTGCAGATTTTCCGGGCAAAGGTTCGATTAATTTAGATCCCGCAAGAGCAGCTGCAATTCATAAATTAATGGAAGTCATGGTTTTTAATATGGCTTGCGGAAATAATTTAGTTGGTGGTTTGCAAGTAGGGAGAGGGCCAGACGGGCAGAGTTTAGCAAATGTGCGCAACGGAGAAGGCACGCATTTTTTCTTTCACGACTACGCAAATCCCGCTGCAATGGGGCAGTTTCAACTTTTTTACGCAGACAGATTGGCTTATTTGTTGTGGTTATTGTCTAAAACAAAAGACATTGACGATAAAATGATGATTGAAAACACAACGGTCTTGTGGATGTCCGACAGTGGTGGTGCGCATCACATGGGTGCTTCACAAATTCCTGCTCTTTTAATCGGGGGAAATCTATTTAAGGAAAAAGGAAAAGTACTTCAATTTAAAGAACTCAACCCTGGAATTGGATACGGCAATGAAGAGGGTCGTGGCACAAACGCCAGTGAATGCCGAGGAATAGCAGATCTGTATCTGTCTATTTTTCAAGGTTTTGGAATGAACGTGTCGAGTTTTGGCGATCCTGCTTATAGTAAAGGTCCGCTGCCCGGGCTTGTTTGATTAAAAAAAAACCTCAGGAATCTGAGGAAAAAAAAATATATAATTCAAATCGTCTATGGTTTTCAGTCAGTCACAGCAACAGATTGCACAACGGCATAGCCGTATTTGCCTTCGCGCCAAGCATTTACTTTTTTAAGTTTGCCAGCATTTTTGACACGCTTTGTTGTTTTACCCTGTGGAAATTGGAGATCCGTTTTTCCGCTCAATTGGACAATATAAAGCGTGGTGCTGCCTGAAGGAGCGAGGCCATTAAAATCAGTGTGGGATGCGTGCAATTGAATGCTCACGCCTGTACCGCCTGACCACGAAAAAATACGCCCTACGCCGGGAATGTATTGACCTTTGAGCTCTGAAGGCAAATCGGCCTGAAAAGAGCCAGGCGAAACTGCGTCCTTCATGATTTCTCTAAAACCAGTAGGGTCGCCCTCGAGGTCGAAGTCTGCAGGGAATGTACGTGGGCCGGGCTGAGAAGCGAGTTCTGTAATGGGGTCGATGCTATCGTCAGGCGTGCCAATCACTAAAAAAGTGAGGGCGGCAGACAAGGCTGCGGTAAAAACATAGCCCAATTTCATACGGTTGAATAAAACTAAAGGAGCTCTGTAGAAGTTGGTTTTTACGGGCGCTTTAAACAATAATGACTCAAGGGCTGCCGATTGAATCTCGGAAACCTCAATTTGTTCAAAATGCTCGCGCACTTGAGATTTCCAAGGGCCGTCTTGCGCACCGTAGGAAGAACTCATGACCCACTTCTCCATTCGTATTTGCAAGACGAGAATGAAATCCCCCTTGCACTATTATGTTACAATTATGATACGTCTGGGCAGGTCAATCTATTCCCATGTGGGCTTATTTTTTTAGGGGTCGATTTTACTAAGTTTTCAATTTTTTCAGTGTTCGCGATAGGTTACTCATAACCGTACCAATTGGTATGGTCAAAATTTCGGCGATTTCTTTGTAAGAATAGTCTTCAGCGGCCAAAAATAAAATACTTCGTTGCCGTTCTGTAAGCACGTCCAATTTTATTTTCCAATTGTCGTCAAGTGCTTCGCGGTAAAAAGCCTTCTGTTGATTGGTCACGTTTGAGCTTGTCACGATTTCGGAATCTGCCAAGGAAGACTCGAGTGAATCATCGCTTGCCTCGAGGTTTTCAAGCACCGATTCGTCGTTTTCTTTTTTCCACCTTTTTTGCACGGAATGTGAATCTAGGAATGAATTTTTGGTGATTTTAAAAAGCCAATTTTTAATATGACGCTGAAATTCTGGTTGATTTAAAAACTTCTCTAGCAGAGGAGGAGTGTTAAAAACTTCGGGGTTGGTATTTTTTTCAACGAAAGCCGGAAACGCTTTAAATGCCTTTAACAGTGTGGCTTGTAATAGGTCATTGGCCTCGTCTCTGTCGTGACAAAGCGAAAACGCAAACCGCAAGATGTCGTTCCAGTGCGGTTTAGAAACTTTTATAAAATTTGCATTCCAGTCTAATTTCAAATTCAAAAACCTTGTTGCTTTTAAATAACTTAATAATTTATCGTTCGGGCGTGTTTTTGTAGAATTTAGATTCTTTGTAAGCTTCTAGAAGGTTTATCATGGCTACTCTTAACACTGCGGCTAAGGGAATTGCCAATAAAACTCCATAAAAACCGAACCAATCGCCAAAAGTTAATACCGAAAGAATAATGACAAAAGGGTGCAAACCAGAGAACTGACCCATAATGCGAGGGGTTAAAAATAAACCGTCGATAACCTGGACCGCAATAAAGCTAGCCACAACCCCTGCCACAGTTGATATTGGTGAAGCATTTGTGATTAAAATAAGAAAACACAAGGTGCCGCCAACGGCCAAATCGAGATACGGAACGAGGCGAGCTAAGCCGGTGCATATGCCCACAATGAGTCCAGCAGGAAGCCCCACGGCATAGAGAGCTCCGCCATAAAGAGCGCTTAAAAGCGAAATGACAAGAATTTGTCCGCGCAATACTGCGCGTAAAGTATGGTCGGCTTCAGACACGAGCCTTAAAAAATTCCCACGCAAATCTGGCGGCACTAATGTTAAGACACGCAATAAAATTCGTCGAAAATCTTTCATCACAAAGAATGCAAAAATGGGTGCAAGAATTCCTGCTGCAATCCAGGTGATTAAAAATTTTGTACTGTTGCCAATGCTGTTGAGCAATAGGTTTGAAGGACTTTCGGAACTCAAATTAATAATATCTGAAAGTTGAGTTAATTTTGAATTTTTTAAACTTGGTAAAATAGTATTGCCTAAAAAACTGTGGATTTTTGGGATCCATTTTGACTCTAAATGCTCTTTGAGTTGAGGCAGCATTTTAAAGAGAAGTTCTGCCTGATGATAAACAGTGGGAACTAAAAACCAAAAAATTGAAAATAACACAAACAGCGAAGTGGCAATGGAAGTAACAACAATTATAGCGCGGGGTATTCCACGGCGTTCGAGGGATTCAATAAAGGGATTGCACACGTAAGCCAAAATAAGTGCAATTACGAACGGCGCAATGACAATGCGAAGTACCGTAACAATTGTTAAAATTGAAATTGCAAAACAAAAATAAAAAAGTGCTGCTCGATTTTGTCGCCTAGAGGAAGCGTTCATACCGATTGCTGCCTTTGTTTGAGTTCGTTGTCGAGAGTTTCAATTTCTTGGATGATTTCGACGAATTCAGTTTCTTTTATAAAGGTTGCAATGTGTTCTGGTAGACCATCTTTATAGGCATCATAAAGTGAGCGTCCGAGTTCTGCGCAGAGTTCTTTTCTGCGTTGGAGCAAATGGACTTTTTCAAGTTGTTGTTTTGCCAGCGACACACTGCGTAAAACTTCACGAGAGCCAATGCGTGCGGCATCGGCTACTGAGTCTTTGATTTTTTGCAATTCAGTCTGAAATCGGGTCATGGAATGTCATTCTCCGCTGGAGTGTCTTTGTGCGATGCTAGCATTGAAAATACAGAACCTGCAAACGTAAAAAAGGGCAAAAGCCCAGTATATGTGCTCCAATCGGGTTTTATTACCACAAGTGCAGCGGTAACAACAGTTGCAACGGCGAGTTGGCGCATTGCCATAAGTGAATCATCATTTTGAGAATGAGATTTTAATCCTAATGCCATTAAAAGTTCGGTGCGCGTAAGAGAGTTTTGAAATTGCGAGACCAAAGATTTTGAGTATATTTTAAGACAGAACAAGAACGCTAATATGAGGGCAGAAATGCTTGATGGGTATAAGAAAAACACGCAAATTTCTGGAAGAATTATAGTGTAATTTAATCCAAAAAAAGTTGTGTTTGTCTGGTTTTGAGTTGCTTTGAAGAAATTGAAGATCTCTGAAAAAATTAAAAGAACAAAAGTAATTCCTACGCCGCGCAGAGAAAAAAGATTTACAGCCCCAGATTCCAAAAACAAAACGCTCAATGCGCAGCAACCAAGAAGGGTTGGTGATAGACTTTTGAAATCTAATTTTGATTTTCGGAAAGGGAAAACTGTGCTTAGGATTCGATTGAAGGCAATTGCCATATTCTCGATTCTCTTTGTTGAAAGCATGTGTCAGTCTGGTTGGGCAGAAATTGCGCCAGAAACCTACAATGCCAGTTTTCGACCGGGTCATCACCTTACTTTATTTGTAACATTTCAGCAGAACAAATGGAATGTGCGGCAGGCTGGGGTCATTTCTGGGGTGGCGGGAAGGTCTGTGAGTCCTGGTTTGGGATTACGTTACTCATTTCATTTTAATATATATCGTACTTTTGGCTTATTGGTAGGCTCTGGTGTGCAGTTTTTATACGAAAATAGGAATTATTCTGGTTTTGTTCCAAAAAGTAGTTTTCAATTTCCTTCTATGATTTTTGGCATAGTTAATAATATTGATCTTAAATTTAGAATTTCTGCGTTTGGTGAATATTCAGCAAATTGGTACCCAATGATGCTCTCTAAGGGTGAAGAAAATAAAAATATTGTTTTGGGAGCCATACCAGATCATTTTGCTTTTTTTACGCAATTCGATTTCTTTTCGAGGCGAAATATTGCGTTTTCTTCAGCATTAGGATGGCGCAGAACTTGTACAAATTGTGTGCTGCAATCGAATTCTAGCGAATCAATTTTAAATAGAATTCATATTTCTAACGACGGATTTTTTATGCAATCAGGTATGACTTGGCAGTTGGGCGACGAACTTGGTAAATAGTACGAATTATTCAAGTGCCACGGCAGTGATTTCGTATTCTTTTTCGCCGCGTGGCAAATTAACTGTAACAATATCTCCGAGCCGCTTGTTTATGAGCGATGCTGCCAGAGGGCTCGACAAAGAAATTGCGTTTTGTTTGATATCTGCTTCGAGATCACCAACTATTTTATAGCGTTTTTCTTCACCTTTGCTGTCGTCACTCACGTCTTTTAAAGTGACCGACGCCCCAAAAACAACTTTTTCGGTGGCTCCGGGCACAACAGCAATAATTTGAACTCGTGAAAGTTTATCGTCTAGTTCTTGAATGCGACCTTCAATAAAACTTTGGCGCTCACGCGCTGCATGATATTCGGCATTTTCTGAGAGGTCGCCAAGGGCTCTGGCTTCGGCGATTTCGGAAATGACATTGGGGCGATCGACTGCCTTAAGGCGCTTGAGTTCTTCTTTCAATTTTTCAAAGCCAGTGAGCGTAATTGGTATAATATGCGTAGCCATTTTTAATTTCTCCAAAAAAAAGAGATCGAGCCAGACGTCCGTCGGTCTCGACCATCCAACGTGCGAACCACGCCGCTGAAATAAAGTCTCACTGCCTATGGCACCTGCCATATCATGCCTTACGTGCAGCTTCAACGTACTTGAGGCGGAGGTCGTAAAGTAAACCATCGAGGAGCTGGTGCTCTTCGGTCGTCAAATTCGTTTTTGTTTTTTCTTGAAGCATAATGAGGAGATCAATATTATGTGTGGCAGCCTCTAAATCACGCGACATTTGGTTTGTTGCAGGATCGGGCATGTGTCCTAACGACATAAGTGCTGCGTTACCAAGTGACAAAACCAAAAGGCCAAAAAGGGAGGGTTCATCTTGAGACATTGCGAAATCCTTTTGCACGAACTGCATTGGGCGATGTTTTTATTTCTGGAGCAGATACAGTTTAAGCAGTGATTATTATTTTTCAAGTGAGGCGCTCTGCGGGTGACACAAAAGATTCACATTAAAAATCGATTTATTTCGTTCATTTCTGAAAGGTTTTAAAATGGCTTCTGCAATGCACGGAAAAGCATTTCTTGCAGTTTTACAAGGTGGAGTTGTGGTTGAAACACTTCCAATTACTCAAGAAACATGGGTTATTGGGCGCGACAATGGAGATATGACAATTGATGATTCCGAAATTTCGACGTCGCATTGTCAAATAAAATTAATTGGTGAAGATTTTCACCTTTTTGATTTGAATAGCACCAACGGCACATTTGTAAATTCTAAAAGAATCTTAAAATCGAAATTGCAAAGTGGCGACGAAATAAAAATTGGCCTCACTTCTTTTCGATTTATCACTGGCGAAGATTTACAGAAAGAATCTGCTGCCGGTATGAAAAAAACAAAATCAACTCATGAAACCAAAACAGAAGTTCAACCGCCCGAAGCGTATCCCGAAAAAGCGCCATCGCCCGAAACTCAACTTTTGATAGATTCATTGCGTGAAGAAAAAAAACGGCAAGTAAAAAGAGCTGTGATGGTCATAGACGCTCAATATGGCGATGAACGGCAAGAAATCATCGATCTGCCCGAGCGCATGTTTATTATCGGGCGTCTTTCAACAAAAGGTCGGTTCGACCAAGATGAAGAGCTTTCGCGGCGCCACGCGCAGCTTTCAGTCACTGCAGAAGGAGATGTAGAACTCGCTGATATGGGCAGTACCAATGGCACGTTTTTGAATGATGAAATCATCAAAGAGCCCCGAATAATTCAGCCCGATGACCATGTTAGAGTTGGTCGGACAAACTTTAAGGTTTTTTTGAAGCTCCGTATGAGTGAAAATTAAGGTGAGTGTCTAAGAATCGGGCAGTATCGGCTAAAAACTGTGCATTTTGCAAATTTATACGAATTGAACAGGTTTTTTTGATTCTTTCAACCACATGATATTTTAAGAGAAGTAAAAAAAATTCAAGTTTTTTCGTCTTGGCACGATTATGGCTTTAAGCCGAGCGGAGGTGTTAATACACTATGAGTACGCTAAATGTGTTGCGAAATCTTTTTCTGACTGTTGTGGTAATTCCTGTAGCTTCACTAGGTGCATGCACATCAACTCCTGACGCGCAACCATCTTCGCCGGAGCCTGAACGCTCTGGAATGTATGGTGAATTAGAACAAGAGACGGAGAATTATCCGGCTTGGTCTGAAAAGCAACAAGCAAATTCCAATTTATTGGCTCCGGAAATGAGTCAATCACCTTATTTAGGTGATAATAAACATTCTAGTTATTCTAAATCTAAAATTAGAATGTCCAGAGCCTCTAGAAAAGGATCAGGAAAAATAGATTTGTCTCGCCAAGCGAGTGAAGAACGCTCGAAAAAACGCAAAAAATAAATTAATTGATGGGAACGATTAAGCAGATTTTAAAAAACGTGACGAAAAATTGCTTCCACTTTGGCTCAATGATTGAAGCCTGGGTGGAATTTTTTTGTCGCTAAATGCAAGCCAAAGCGTAAGTGAGACGCCTTCTTCGTCGGCTTCAAACGAAATTTCTGGGTTATTTGTGGCCATGTTTTCGAGTGGGTGAAGGGTGTCGTCGCTTTGAGTCCAATGCACTGTTACTTTAAAGCAGTCATTCCATTCCATGGCCACCATGGGCATGCTGCCAGAAACTTGAGAAACAATGAGGCATTCGTCTAAAAAACGATAAATAACATTATAAATTTGACTCTCGTTTGACAGCCAAGTTAAAAGGCTGTCTTTTTGGTCGCGTCGCGAAAGCAATACAGATATTTGCCGATTGAATTTATCGCGATATTTAGACACTACTTTGCGAATAATTGGCGAAATTATTTTGTCGGCTTGCGCTGGAGTTGCCGAAAGTGAAAAAAGCCGGTCTTGAGTTTGAGAAAATCTTAAAATTCCCGCAAGACGCCGAGCTCCAAACAATGTGAGGGCCCAACGGGTGTTTGGTGCATCGCAAAATACACTAAAACTAGATTCAGCTGTGTCGTGAAAATCTAATTCTATCCAAGAAACCTCAGATTTTTCTGGTTGAAATCGAGTTCTTATTTTGCTTAAACTAAGTGGGTTGAAAGCAATTTTTACATCTTTAAATTTGGCTTTTAAATGATCTCGAACTTTTTGGAAAACAATAAATAAGAAAATTGTTCCGCCTACTAGCAGAATATCTCGGGTCACAGATTGTTGGTCTATTTGAATCATTTTATGATTTTGGCATCGCCGCATTGTTTTGAAGACTTCCCAAAGTGCCGTGTTTGAATTTTGGCAGTGCAGAATGATCACCATCAATTTTTCCCTATCAAAAACTGCTTCAATAACCATAAAATGCTCGTACGGGAGGGCATAATTTATATGTTTTATTGGCAGTGTCATTTATGCCTTTATTTTAGTGCTGTAGGTGTGTTACCTCCCAACGATAACAAAGCACAAAATTCTAATGAATCATCGCGCATTTTATTGCCTGGTGAAAAATCGCCCGATGCGTCTGATTTGGAAACAAGTTTGCAACGGCGCAAACGACTGCAAGATGCAGGCATTGAAAAGCCTGATAAAAAAGAAGAAAAGCCGTCATTTTTCGAAAAACTGGTAGATGATATTAAAAAAGAAACAAAGCCTAAAAAAGATGAAAAAGAATCTTTTTCCGTTGTGTCTGGCAGGGGGGAAGTTAATTTTGGACCTTGGTATTTATTAAAAAATCCCAAAAATGTAAAATCATCAATTCCCGATTTTTCGTATGGCTTTAATATACTTATAGCACTTTTTCCCGATGAAAATTCGGGGGCGGGTTGGTCTAGGAGTGACTTTGTCGGATTAGGCGCACGATTTTTTAATGGTGGATTGTTTTATCAAATTTCAGATATATATAATGATAATTCGATTATTTATGCCGACCATAATTCTGCTGAATACGGCCTGCATTACAAAGCAATATTTGAGAACGGATACAATGAAAATTTAATTTCTGGTGCCTACTATTCCATAGGGTATTCGCCGTTACGTTGGGTAAAGGCAAATTATTCTGCAATTTCTGATGCTCCTGCAAATTCGGAAATTACAAATTCCTTTGTTCTGAGTTGGATGGGAATTCATTCCGAAATTGGATTCGAAATGGCACTTGCCAAGACATTTTCCGCTGGAATTTTTACGGGAGTTTATTTGGCTTCTCCGTATCAGATGCGTTTAAGATACGGCTTGACGATTGGATTTTTAAATCAGTCAGAAATCGAAAAAACAAAGCAAAAAGAGTCAGAAAAACCGCTTGATAAAAAAACAGAAAAAAAGCAGGAAAAACCAGGAAAATGAATCACACATTATTTGTATTTATTCGACATAAATTTGCAGTTACCATTGCGATTTTTACATTTTCGATTTTAGCATGCAAATCACAAACTGAAACAGGATCTTTAGATGCTGATCCAAACATAAAAGCAGGAAAATCTGCAAGCAAAAAAGCAATTGTCATTCCATCAAACGGTGTGCCAACAGAATTGCCAGAAACGGACGAACTGCTCAGGCCATCAGAAGAAAAAAAGATTGCCGATGAGCTCGAAAGGCCCATTACCAGAGGAGAAGACATATGGAAAATCATCGACGAACCCAACGCCAAAAAAGAATTGAATCCAAAATACAATGCTATAAATATGCCTTTTCCTGAAAATACGCAGCTATTTAGTATCCAATCTTTCTTGAGTGATTACAAAGATTTGTATCAATCTTATATGCCTCTCATGAAAGAATACCGCATGCTATTTGTAGCAATAAATTCACCGCAATCTAACCGTAAAGATGTAGCTGCCATTAAGTTGAGGTTGCGCGAAAGTTTCGACAGAGCCCATTGGACATTTTTAGCAGGATTGCTGGAGACAAATGAATTTTTAGTGAATCGCGCAACGGGCAGCTTGCAAGTTGATCAAGAAAAAAACTTTGTAGCGCGTATAAAAGTGTTAAGTTTTTTAGCTGCAGAGCTGAGCCGCTCTTCGGGTGAGCAAAAATACAATGAATTTTTAAAGGAGGCGTATATTGACATGAGTAAAAAATATTTCAATCGTCGACTTCGAAATCAAGAAAAAGAAGCTGGTTCAGTCAAATAAATTTTGGAGTTCTCTTTTAGGTACGTAGTCTTCCAGTGGATTGGGTTCGGTCCAAGATCCGCCTCGCAATTCGTCGAGCACAACTCCATCGGCTTTTCTGCCCTGAATAAAGTCAGGAGAAAGTGGTATTTTTCCAGTGGGAGTGTCGAGCACATACTGGGGAATGGCAAAGCCAGTGGTGTTGCCTCGCAGGGCCCGCATAATATCGAGACCCTTTTCTATGGGCACTCTCATGTGTTCCGTGCCTGCAACAATTTGTGCTTGGTAAAGATAGTACGGACGCACTCTAATACGCACGAGGCCTTCAATAAGAGCCTTCATTTTTTCAACGGAATCGTTTACTCCCTTGAGTAACACAGCTTGGTTACCAACAGGAATTCCTCGGCGAGTCAATTTATCGATAGCTAAAGCTGCATCAGGAGTAATTTCTTCGGCACAATTAAAATGAGTGTTGAGCCAAAAGGGGTGATACTTGGCGAGCATGTCGCAGAGTTCATCGGTAATGCGGTAAGGTAACGTAACAGGTACGCGCGTGCCAATGCGGATAATCTCGACATGTGGAATTTCGCGTAGGCGCTTTAAAACATTTTCTATAGAAGAATCTTGTGCAATGAGCGGGTCTCCGCCAGTCACCAAAACGTCGCGAATTTTACTATTCGAGGCAATGTAGTTAACTCCAGCGTCAATAATTTTAGGATTAAAATGCAATCCGACTTCTTCATCCCGACGTTTTCTAAAGCAATAACGGCAATAAACGGGGCACAACTGAGCAACACAAAATGCAACTCTATCGCCGTAAACTTGCACAACTTCTTTTACAGGTGAATTTGCAACTTCGCCCAAAGGGTCTTCGAGGCCCAATTTATCGTGGAGTTCGTCGGTGTGAGGCAATGCTTGCAAACGCACTGGGCACGACAAATCGCCGGCTTTCATAAGTGCAATATAATAGGGCGTGATTCCCGCGTGAAATTTTTCTTTGAGCGCCGAAAATCCAACAGATTCTTGCTCCGATAGCTCGAGACGGCCAACGAGTTCTTCGGCTGTTTGCACTTGATTTTTCATTTGCCAACGCCAATTTCGGAAGGTATCTGTGTCTACCCCAAATATATTTGCACCTAATTTGGCCACATCAAGATTTCTTGATGCCGTTTTAAGATGTAAAGCGTTTGGCACCATCGCAATCATATCCTTACTGTCGGCTTGCGTGTCACCTACAAGCCATGGTTAATCTGAAGCCCAGAAAATCGATTCAGCGGAGGTGTACCTCATGGGCTCTCAAGACGCCAAGTCTGCAGCGCTACAATCTAAGGCCATTGGCTTTTTGTTGTTGCGATATCTCATTTCGTCTTGGATGACCCGCCGCACCAGGGCATCGGCAGCAGTTGGCGTATTTCTCCCCATATTAGGTGTGGGAGTTGGCGTTTGTTGTTTTACGGTAATTTTAAGTGTCATGGGTGGCTTTGTAGAAAGCTTAAAATCCCGCTTATTAGGCTTAGAATCGCACATTGAAATTGTTGTGAATGAAGGTTTTGGACATGTGCAAGCTCAGCAGAGCACTCTTGCCTTTATTCGCGGACTTTCGTCTGAAATTATAGAAGTTTCTCCGTTTCAAAAAGGAGATGCCATAATTCAGAGTCAAAACAGACCTGCCACTGTTACTTTATTAGGTGTGGAACCAAGCAGTGCAAAAAAGACAACGAGCTACGATAAGTTTTTACAATTTGAACATAATTTGGAAGTATTAAATTCAGATCAAGTAGCTTTAGGAATGGTTCCTGAAGCTAAATTTCCGCCCATTATTTTAGGTCGTGAACTTGCCAATATGATGGGAGTAGACGTAGGAGATAGAGTAACTTTGCTCTCTCTCACTCCCGAAGAAGGTCCCGGAGGCCTTGCACCTCGGCAATTTCCAATGGTTATTGCCGATGTTTTATCTACGGGTTCGCCGGTTCACGACAATAAATTAGCGATAGTGGGATTAAAACATGCTCAGCTTTTTTACGACAGAGATGGCGAATGGGCCGGTTTGCAAGTTAAAGTTAAAAATCCCATTGATGTTGATAAAATAATTCCCGATATGAACGTAAAACTAAAAGAATTAGGCTTAAGAGCAAAGCCTTGGACTGAGGCCAATAAAGCATTGCTGCGTGCTCTTAAATTAGAGCGTTTAGGTATGAGTTTTGTTCTTTATATGGTAATTTTGGTAGGATGTTTTTCAATAACTATTACTTTAGTTTTGGCAGTAAAACGCAAATCCAGAGAAATGGCTATTCTGAGAGCACAAGGGTTTCAGCGTAATTCACTAGGAATATTGTATCTGACTCAAGGGTTACTCATAGGCATATTGGGTGTGGCATGGGGGCTTTGTTTAGGTTTGTTACTTTTGTTAGTCGTGCAACATGCTCCATTGCCGCTGCTGACTTCTGCGTTTAATGGAAAGCCATTGCCTGTTTTAATCAACTGGATTGATATTTTATATGTCTGTGTTGGAAGCATTTTGTTGGCAGGAATTGCTGCTGTTTGGCCAGCACTTGAAGTGATGCGCATTGACGTGGTTCAAACCTTGTCTGACAGAAATGAATAAAGGATAAAATCTATGACTTTTGCTGTGGAAATTAGAAATTTATGTAAAGATTATGCTATGGGTGACGGTATTTTATCTGCCTTAAAAGGAGTAGATCTGGTTGTAAAAAATGGTGAATTGCTGGCAATTACTGGCGAGAGCGGTTCGGGTAAAAGCACGTTATTGCATTTGCTAGGTGCCCTAGACACCCCCACATCGGGAGAATTGCTCATTGCCGGGCTGAGCCCATTCGCGGGAAGCGATAAAAAAGTGAGTCAGTTTCGAAACGGGCATATAGGCTTCGTTTTTCAGCACAATAATTTATTGCCTGAGTTTGATGCACTTGAGAACGTCATGATGCCTGCACTTATAGCAGAAGAGCGGCAGTCCGATGCACGCAAACGAGCAGAACATTTACTTCAGCGCGTTGGTTTAGGGAGCAGACTCAAACATTTTCCCGGACAAATGAGTGGTGGAGAACAACAACGCGTTGCAATTGCACGAGCATTAATAAATAATCCTGTGTTGTTGCTTGCCGACGAGCCATCGGGCAATCTCGATTCACGCAATGCACAAAATATTCATACCTTATTTTCCGAAGTAAATGCCGAGTTCAAAACTACCGTGGTAGTAGTGACTCATAACGGAGAATTCGCACGTAGTTTGCCGCGTCGCATCGAAATGCGCGATGGCCGGGTTGTGAGTGATTCAGGCGAAACTTGCAAAATATCCTGATCTGAAAGAAAGTGCGTGGGCTTTAACCTTATACCCAATGACACTTGTTTGGAGTTCCCATTGCGTGCTTCTGATTGTTTATCGGCTCAGCTTAAGAGCTTTGTCATAGTTTCTAGTGCAATATTAGCGTCATTGTTTTCAATTGGCGCTTTTGCCGAAAACGAAAAAATATTGGAAGTACTTGTTGAAGGCAATCGGGCTGTGCAAACCGATGCCGTGCGCGGGCTCATGAATTCTCGTGCTGGCGAAGCATTGCGCGCTTCCGACGTGCGGGCCGATGTTAAAGCTCTTTTTAAAAGCGGCTACTTTCAAGATGTGCGTATCGATAAAAAAGAGAATGGCAGCGGTGTTACTTTAGTAGTTCATGTTGTCGAAAAACCTTCCATAAAAGAAATTAAATTTTTTGGATTTAGTGCGGTGACACCTTCAAGTCTGGACGATAAACTACAAGTTAAAAAATATACTATTGTCGATGAGCGCAAAATAAATTCCGACCTTCGCCTCATAGAGCAAATGTATAGTGAAAAAGGTTATTATTTAGCCCGTGCCAGTTATACATTGTCCGAAACCTCATCTGGCGAAGTCGTTCTTACCTATAATGTGCTCGAAAACAATTCGGTCTCGGTGGCAAAAGTAAATTTATTGGGCAACGTGCATTTTGCAGATGAAGAACTCAAAACAGGTATGGCCACTCGCGAAAAAAGATGGACTTCTTGGTTTAACAATGCGGGCACTTTTAAAGACGAATTTGTAAACCGCGACAAAGAATTTTTAGCTTATATTTTAAAAGATTCCGGTTTTGCCGAAGCTATTGTCGGCACTCCGCAATCGCGCCTCGATACCGGCAGGCAAAATGTCGAAGTCAGTTACTTTATCGAAGAAGGCGAACGATTTAACGTCGGCAGCATTAAAATTACCGGCGATCTTATTTTTCCTGAAGCTACAGTCTTAGAACAATTGTCGTTAAAATCTGGTAAGTATTTCAGAATTTCTCAGTTTCAAAACGACATGCGTATGTTAACAGACAAATATGGCGACGAAGGATATGCCTTTGTAGATGTTGTTCCTAAAACTTCGGCTAATCGTGAAAAACGAATTATTGATTTAGAATATAACATTACCAAGGGCGAAAAGGTTTATTTCAGAAAAATAGTGATTGAAGGAAATTCGAAAACTCGCGATAACGTCATTCGCCGTAATTTAAAAGTGGTTGAAGGCGACCGTTTTCACGCCACTGGCCTCGAAAAGTCTAAAACGGCCATTGAGCGCCTTGGGTTTTTTCAAGAAGTCCAATTGCAACGCGAGCCGGATCAAAAAAACAATGCCATGGATTTGCGCATTAAAGTCAAAGAAAAAAGCACCGGAACTCTGTCTGCTTCAGTAGGCGCTTCACCATCGGCCGATGGAAAAACATTTAACTTTTTTGGCCAGGGGCAATACAGTGAGGCCAATTTAATTGGAAAAGGTTGGAACGCAGGTATTTCGGCAAACTGGACTCCGCCGGGCAACTACGGGCTCAATATGTCACTCACCGAACCTTCTATTCAAGATGGGCCTTGGAGCGCAACTATAGACGGAAGTTTTAAATACGCAGTGGAAAAACCCTTTGAGTGGGAAGCGCAGCGTTACACTAAAACGATTAAGGCTGGCCTCAGTCTTGGTCGCGAAATTTTTGTCGAAGACTTGCGGCTTTCTAATGGGTATTCGTACGAACGTATTATTAGTAACGACGTGTTACCTTATTTGCGTCGGTTTACTCAGACTGGCGATACAGAGCGCATTTACCAGTCCCTCAGTTACGACCGCACCGATAATTTTATGCAGCCCACAAGCGGTTTTAATTTGAATGCTTCAAATACCTTTGGCGTTAAACTCACCGGTGGTCAGCACCGCTTTGGTAAGATAGAAGGTCAAGCTGCTGTTTATATTCCAATAGTAATGGGCGAAGATTTTAAAACAAATTTCCGCTTGGCCTTTGAACCTGCATTTGTGTACCCCTTATCTGGCGTCCCTGTGCCTGTGTGGGAACGTTTAAAATTGGGTACTTTCTTAAATATGAAGGCCTACACCGACGACAAAATTATTAGCCCCAAAGTATTATTGGTAGATTCTCCACAATCTCTCAATATTCGCGAAATTAACCGAGGCGGAAATCGCAGGTTTTATGGAACAATTGAGTATTTTATTCCAGTAATTCCAGAAGCGAATTTAAGACTTGTGACTTTTGGTGAATCGGGAACAGTCTTAGACGACAACGAATCGTTCAGTACCGACAAACTTAAATACGACGTGGGTTTTGGTTTCCGTTGGCTCACTCCCATTGCACCATTCCGCTTTGAATGGGCTTGGCCCATTCAAAAAGGCAAACTTGGCGACAGCGCATTTATATTCTTTGTTGGTAATGACAGTGCGACTAGCTTGAATTGAAATTATTTATTTTTTAGGGGGCTTTGTTGTGAAGAAACTAGCGTTTGTTTCGGCAGTAGTATTGAGTTTATTGACTTCTGGTTCGCCAGTTTTTGCAGAGTCTAAAGCTCAAAAATCTGGTTTGTCTGGTGTGAAAGTTGCATTTATTGATATGCAACAAGCCATTTTGCAAACTGAAGAAGGCAAAATTGCAAAAACTAAAATAGAAAAAGAAGCTGAATCAAAAAAGAAAGATTTAGAGCGTCAGCAAGACGAGTTGAAAAAAATGAACGACGAATTCTTAAAGCAACAGTCTGTGCTTTCCGACGAAGCTAAAGGAACAAAGCAAAAAGATTTTCAAATAAAAGTCCAAGCTTTGCAAAACGCTCAAATGGCATTTCAGCAAGAAGTGCGCGAAAAAGAACAGGCTGAAACCGGTAAAATATTCCGAAACCTTTCTGGTGTTATCGACGAAATTGCCAAGAAAAAAGGTTACGATTTGGTTTTTGAACGTGGCGCTGGAGCGTTACTTTATGCCTCTAAAATAGACGATATTACAACCGATGTTGTTGCTAGTTACAACAGTCGCTTTAAGGTGACCAAGTGACCTCACCGTCGCTGCAAATTTCTGATTTGGTGCAACGGTATGGGTGTGTTGAACACGCGCCCCATGCCGATGTTTCATTGCATTTAGATGCACTTGCGCCACTCCATTTGGCAGACGCGACTCATTTGGCTTTTTTAGCAAACGAAAAATATTTCGACGAAGCCCTCAAAACTAATGCTGGGGCGCTTTTGTGCACGCAAGCCATGGCTCAGTCTCTTTCAGAAAAAGGGTGTAAAGCACGACTTTTTATTTGTGCCGAGCCCTATGTTACTTTTGCGCGAGTGTCTCAATTTTTTTTCAAGCCCAGGCATCCGTTTGAGGGCCATTCCACCCAAGCAGTCATCGATATTTCTGCTCAAGTTCACCCTCAGGCGACAGTGTTTCCGTTTGCATTTATTGGTCCAGGTGCCCGCGTTGGCGCACGCAGTGTTATTTATTCAGGTGTGTTTATTGGTGCTGCTTCAGAGGTAGGCGAAGACTGTATTGTGTATCCAAATGCTGTGGTGCGTGAAGGATGTCGTGTTGGAAACCGCTGTATTATCAATCCAGGAGCAGTGATTGGCGGCGACGGGTTCGGATTTGCGCCGTCTGGAATGGAAAACGTAAAAATTCCGCAAGTTGGCGGAGTGGTGCTTCAAGACGACGTCGAAATCGGGTCTAATTCCTCTGTCGATAGAGGCGCCATGTCTGACACACGCATAGGAACTCAAACCAAAATAGACAGTCTTGTGCAAGTGGCTCATAATGTAGAAATTGGTAAAGCGTGTTTTATTGCCGCTCAAACTGGCATTGGTGGTTCGACTAAAATCGGAAATCGAGTGACTTTGGCAGGGCAAGTTGGAGTGATTGGACACATTTCTATTGCCGATTATGTTACCGTTTTGGCAAAAAGCGGTGTGACGAAAGATCTCAAAGAAAAAGATATTTACAATGGAATTCCATCGCGACCTAACCGCGATTTTTTGATGCAATTGGCCACATTAAATCGACTTGTAGTGTCTAAAAAAAGAAAGCGCGAAAAAAATGAAAACTGATTCTGCGCAAAGTTCTCCAGAAAATCGCAAACCTGTTACTTTAAATTACAATCAAATTGTAAATTTGTTACCTCACCGGCATCCTTTTTTATTGGTAGATAAAGTTATTGACATGGTGCCATACGATTTTATTCATGCCATAAAAAGTGTGAGTGGGTTGGATCCTTATTTTCCCGGCCATTTTCCGGGCAATCCAGTTATGCCTGGCGTGCTTATGGTAGAAGGATTGGCACAAGCTAGTGGGCTTTTGGCTTTTCAAACTTTCGTAATGGAAGGTAAAACTTTCGAACCTAAATGTGTTCTTACAGGCATTGATGAGGCTAAATTTCGCAAGCAAGTTGTTCCTGGTGATGTGATTCATTACCATGTTAAATTCGAAAAAAGTCGTGGTCCCTTTGCTTGGTTTTCTGGCGAAGTCAAGGTAGAGGGTGAAGTTGTAGCCGAAGCACGTTGGTCTGCATTACTTTCAAATCCTTTTGGGCAAAAGGCTAAATCGTGAGTACATCTGAAGTCATAATTCATCCCACTTCAATTGTTGAAAAAGGTGCCCAGCTCGATTCCGGTGTGCGCATCGGACCGTTTTGTATTGTGGGCCCAAATGTTATTTTGGGTGCGGGAACCCACTTGCAATCCCATGTGGTTATTGAAGGCCACACCACTTTGGGGGCAAAAAATGAAATTTTTCCCTTTGCTAGCATTGGTAAAGCTCCCCAAGATTTAAAATACAAGGGCGAACCAACAACACTGGTTATTGGTGACGGAAACCGCATTCGTGAAAGCGCAACATTGCAACCAGGGACAGTGCAGGGCGGCGGTCACACCACAGTTGGAAACGGCAATTTGCTTATGGCTTACACACATGTGGCTCACGATTGTATTGTCGGAAACGATAATATTATTGCAAATGGCGTGCAGCTTTCAGGGCATGTGACAATCGGAAATGGTGTTACTTTAGGTGGTCTCGTAGGCGTACATCAATTTTGCCGTGTGGGCGACATGTCTATGGCTGCTGGCGGTTCGATGATAGTCGAAGATGTCCCGCATTATTGTATTGTTCAAGGCGATAGAGCAACTTTACGAGGCTTGAATATTGTTGGAATGCGCCGCAAAGGATTGTCGCGTGAGCAAATTCAGATGGTCAAGCAATGCTACAAAATATTATTCACAAGCGGTGCACCAACTGTGGACGCCGCCATCGCACTTTGCGACGAACAAGGGCTTTTAAAAGAAGCGGTTGTTCTTGCTTTAACTGAATTTGTGCGTGCAAGTACTCGTGGCGTTACCCGGCCCATGCAGGACATTTCTTTGGAAGATTGAATTACAATGGCATTTTCAACTCCGCTCGAAATATGCCTTGTGGCTGGTGAAGCCAGCGGAGATGTGCATGGCGCACACTTAGCTCTTGCATTAAAATCGTTGCGCTCTGATATTGTTTTGTGGGGTGCTGCTGGGCCGCAAATGCTTGCTGCGGGTGTAGATGCCGTTGTGGGAGTAGAAGACCTGGCCGTTATGGGAATAATCGATGTCTTGGGTCAGTTGCCACAATTGTCGCAAGTTTTTAAAAAACTCCGGCGGCTCATCGAACAGCGCCAACCTCAAGCTGTGGTATTTATCGATTACCCTGGGTTTAATTTGCGGCTCATGCAAGATATTTACGATTTGGGCATAACAACTATTTATCATATTCCACCAAAAATATGGGCCCATGGTGCAAAACGTGCAGCAATATTGGCCGAAAAATCGTATTTGGTGACTTGTATCTTGCCCTTCGAAGAGCAATTGTTAAGGCGCAAAAAAATAAACGCACATTTTATAGGCAACCCATTGCGCGATGCCACAGCTGCCTTTGAGCCAAAAAACGCACGCAATAAAAATAGCATTGCTTTGTTGCCCGGCAGCCGCAGACGAGAAGTTGAAAAAGTTTTTCCGATATTAATTGCTGCTTTTGTTCATTTGCAGACTAAATTGGGGACAAAAATAATGGCACGGGTTCCCATTGCCGATACCTTAGACGCAAATTATGTGCGTGCAATTGGAGTATCTGCAATTCAGTCTTTAGGTTTAACCGAATCTTGGTTCGATAAAAATGTAAGCCTGGAAAAAAATGCCAACTACGAAATCATGAGCACTACAAATTATGCATGGGTTTGTTCGGGTACTGCTACTTTAGAGACTGCTTTTTTTGGAACTCCTCTTTCGCTTGTGTATATCACCGATTCCATAACTTATTTTTTGGCTAAAACATTTTTAAAAATTTCTTACGTCGGACTTGTTAATTTGTGCGAAAATTCTGAAGTTATTCCAGAATTTATTCAAGGTGCAGCTACAGTCGAAAATCTAGTAGCGCATGCTCTTGAATACTGGCACGAGGGTGCCAAACGAGAGCAAATGATATCAACTTTGCAGAAAATTTGTTTAAAATTTCCAATTAATGCTTCTCTGAATTGTGCTAAAATGATAATAAATACGGCACATAAATTTAATCAGGGTGTGTCTGTTAAAAAACGTCTCCAGAAATTGGGAGATTTTTATGAAACAAAATGAAAAATTAAAGTCTTTCCACCGCGAAGTTTGGGTTGCAGCTCGTCGCGATTTAGCTTTTGGTTTGCCTTGGATTCCTATTTATTCTTTGGCCGAACTCGGTTTTGCATTGTCAGTTTCGGCACTCATTCAATTGATATTTGTCGAAACTCCGCGAGTGACTGTAGCGGCTTTAGTGCCAAGTAGAGTGCAAAATGCTTTTCAATTTGGTCAAACTCTAGACCGAAAAGACCTCGCCTTTATTATACCACTCGTAATTGTTATTATCGGATTTGTTCGTTTGTTTTCTGGTTTTTTAAGCAGCTATTTTATAGAACGTGCCGGGCACAGAGTTGCGCATAGAGTGCG
>JAYTOT010000019.1:0-1200 GCA_043747645.1 Pseudomonadota bacterium
GGTTCGATTTCTAGCAATGCAGCAGCAAGCCATCTTTGTTTTTGAGATGAATTTTTCCAGAGTTTGATTCTGCGGCAGTAATTTTTTGCCTGGGAATTAAGAGATTCAATACAGTTAGTCGTTTTAAAAGATACCCCGAGAACAGCGAATAAGCCAAGTCTATGTAGCGTAAGCACCTCTTCAGCACCTTCTAGCAAACTTCTATGTCCATTTTGATTTGTCGAGGCGAGCTCAAGCTCTAATTCCGCCAAAGCACTTTTGGTCTCGCCATACGTAGGCCTATCGTATGCAGCTTGAAGTCGTTTTTTAAAGCTTGTTTGCTCATTTTTAGGCAAATATGAGGCGACATTTTCTCGTTTGTGCCACTGACACCGCTGAATAAGCGCTCGGTCTCCAAAAACAGTTTTAATTGCTTTTGCAATGCCTTTTGAGCCGTCTATGCATGCAAGAATGTTTTCAGACAACTTTATATTTCGGGCTAGAATTGAACGTAAAAGGTCTGCAATAGGCTAGCTTGCTTCAGTACTAGACTGAACAAATCCAAGTACTTTTTTATTCCCAACTGAATCAACTCCCAAAGCTATAATCATTTGATCCGAAGGAAAGCTAGTGCCGTCTATAAAAATTGCAACCAATTGAAAAGCCTCTAAAGACCGCTCCTGAAAGAATTTGAGAAGCTTTTGAGTCTCGTCAACCGTCTTTCTAGAAATTGATGACTTTGAAGCTCCAATTGAGCCACTGGCAGGTTGCAAGATGCTTTCAATCGCTCGACTTGAAACCCTTTTCGATACTTTTTTAAAGACATTTCGAGAATCTAAAGCTGGATGCCCATGAAGAATTTTGTAACTTTATAGCGCAACCTCGCCATTTTCATTTCTCAGGCGGGGCACACGAATCGGTAAAATCTGGTCTCCTAGCCTTACTGTTCCTGGGTTTGTACCGAATTTTTTCAACCCCTTCGTGGATTCAGACAGCAGTTCTCTGACTTCTTTTTGAAGCTCTTCTGAAACCGCCATAAGTCCAATTGGAATCATTTCTTGAATGAGCTGAATTCGCTTTTGTCTCTCTAATTCCTGAAATTCTTTCCAGAGCATAGAACTGGCATCGCCTTTCAATCGAGTCTTTTTTGGGCGTGAGCTGCGCGGCTCGCTAATCTCGTTTATCATTGCCTTACTCCTCAATGCAAAGTCAAAATTATTC
>JAYTOT010000020.1:0-30296 GCA_043747645.1 Pseudomonadota bacterium
TGAATTCGATGGGTATTTAATTTTTTTGCCATGGAATGCAACAAGTGCTATAGGTACGGTCTTCTTCAAACCTCGCGCCGCAGGCGGGTTAGTTCAATAGTTTTTCTTTTGATTCAATGCAATTTTTCATAATAATCATATTTGGGTTACTCTAGCTATCGCGGCTTAAAAACCCAAAAAAATCTGCAGGATCAAAATCAGCTATGAGTTTGTTGCCTTGTTCGTCGGTGCACTGATCAAGTGATTGAATCGTCTCATGATTTAAAAAATCGGGATCAATATCGATAAGTTTCAATATGTAATTTTTAGTTTTTTCTTCAATGTACGGAGCGAAAACACTGAGTATTTTCACGTGAAGTGAAAAAAACTCGTCGATTTGATTGAGCTGTTCTACAAGCCACACGGGGCATCGCGTAAAATGCACTGGAGTGTGTGCTTTTTCGATGGCGCGAATCAAAGTAGCAATTCCGCAGGAATTTGCTCGTTTGAGGCCTTCAAAATTTAGAACCACTGCGGGGCCTTCTTTTGCGGCTGATTCAAAAGAAGTCACAAGTTCTGCCAGAGCAGTTGTTTCATTTAGAGTGCTGGTAAGTACTAATTCGTTTTTGATTTGCTTGATTTCCATCTGAAACCTTTAAATAAGTTGACAATTTCGAGTCCATTTACGTCTTTGTCGTTTGCTGAACATTCACATAAAATGATAATCTTTAAAAAGCATCGTGGTAGAAACATTGGTCAAAATCTTGTCTATTTATTTAAGATGCAAGGCTTTGGCCGGCAGAATTCAAAGGCTTTAACTTATAGGTTGAAATGCCCAAAGCAAAGTTTTTATCTGCTTTTTATATTCTTTCATGCTTGGCAGTAGCTGAAAAATAGCTGTCATTTCTGTCACGATGTTTTGTTGTACATTAATTATAAGTTGAGTCCCGGAGTCAAGTGTGAGGCGAAGTCCCATGCCTCCAGATTTTCTAGCCACCATTTGTTCGTTCACATTGAGTTTGCCCAAATGTTTAAACAAATTCGCTCTGTCTACAGACCCAAAATTATCACGAACAGAAATTCCAATGTAATTTTTGTCGAGCACCAAATTGACATCCACATGCTCATTGTTTTTGAGTTCGTAAACACACGATCTATCTGCAGCGGCAAGGCGTGGATTGGCATTAAATATTGAGTTCAATATTAATTCGTCTCCCACCAGCCCAACGCGGCCAGCATAGAAATTAGCCATAGTAGGTGTTAAATCAGAGTAATGGTTCTGAATTTCTGTCTCAATAGCTTCTAAAATAATATTTTTATCTTTGGTATTAGTTAAAGAAAAAGCAATCTCTTTTTTTTCGGAAGTGTACAAATCTTCTACTTTTATTAAACCTGTGCCTAAGCTATTTTTAAGTGCGAGCTCAAATAGTTTATGTCCCATTTGATTAGAATGGTTGAGCTCGTGAGCTGCAATAATATTGATTTGAATACATTGGGGAATGGCGTCGCTCAAAAATGTCTGTGGAGACTGAGAAATGGCAATATATTTTGCTTTCATTAAAAAATCTTGCGCGGATGCTGATTGAATGGCTAAGTCATCAAATATAACGATGCCGTCCCATGTGGGTGGAAGGATCTTGAGCAAATTGCGGAAATCGGACAATTCAGAAACGCTTTTAAAATCTGTGACATTTTGTTCTGTTAAAGTTTCTGACACGGAGTTTTTCCAGTCTTGATGCAAATCAGAAAAAAAGAGAATTGCTTTCATGGAAAATTCCTTCATCGAAATTTGTATTTTCGTAGAGTATGTTTTAATTATTTTTTGTGACGAGTGATAAATCCAAAAAAGTCTTCAGAATCGAAGTCGGCAACAATTTTGAGTCCATTTTCGTTGGTTTGTTCGTGTAAAGATTGAATTGTTCCGTTTTTTACAAAATCATCTTCGATTTCAATGAGCTTCATAACATATTTCTCTGTTTTTTCTTCAATATAGGGAGCAAAAACGCTAATTATTTTTATGTTTAACGTGAAAAATTCTGCAATTTGATTCAGCTGCTCAACTAGCCATACGGGGCAACGGCTGAAGTGAACCGGATGTTTCACTTGTTCAATGCTATGAATAAGCGTTACTATTCCGCAAGAATTTGCTCGTTTCACATTTTCAAAATTTAATATAATAACCGAAGAATCTTTAGATGCTAACTCATAATATGCGAGTAAATTTTCGATTGTCACGGACTCATTTAAGATACCGCCAAGTTCGAGTTCATTTTTTTCTCGTTTGATTTTCATTTTCTACCTTCAGCAAGCGGGCTGCTTTTTTTAAATGCATGTCAGCAGTGTGCCACGTCTTAAATAAGCAATGAACAGATTACATTGCAGGCATATGTCAAATTTTACTGCTGTCAGTTATTCGGCGCCAATTGGAAGTGAATTGATGCTGGTTTTTCACTATTTAGATTTTTTAGGAGTCGGTTGTTTGATGGTTGAGCTTTGGGGAGCTGCTTGTTTTGGGCTTAATATTGGCAGCGGAGGCGGCGTGTCAATTTTTGGCTTTGCATTGGCTGCGCCGGGAAGAGGGGGAATGGCACCGCAGGCCAAGCGGTCGCCGGAATTGCCCGAAGGTTGAGTTTTAAAATCGTCTGGTTTCGCGTGAACAATAAACGATTTTCCTGCAATAGAAACAGGGGAATTCGATAAAGTAACATTTAAAGTCAAATCAACTTGCGCTTCGCCTTTGGCGTCGGATTTTAAATTGCCTAAATCGCCAGCGTGGGAATTGGTATGATCGGCGTGAAAAGAACCATGATTTTTTTTGTCGGGATTATAGTGCCCACCTGCGCTGGCAGCATTTGCCGAGCTGCAATCGCCCAATTCATGAATGTGAAATCCATGCTCAGAATTAATATTTAATCCTTTAATTGTACCTTTAAGGTGCACAGATTTTGAATCTAACTCTGTAATTTGTATCTCACCAGTGACTTTACTCAGGCTGCGGGATTCTAAAATAACAGTAATAGATTTTGCACCGTTTTCTTGCGGGTAGGTAGATGCACAGCCTATTATTATAGAAAAAATTCCTGGTAATGCTGCAGAAAAACAAGACTTTAATTGCATTCGGAAATTCCTTTCGGATTTGATTTCGAAGAAAATAGCATAAGTGAATTAGGATGTCATCTTAAAGTAACAGTTTATTATATAAGTTAATAAGGAGCATTTAAGGCTGGAGCGGAGCAGTCATGGTCATATTCAGATTTGTCATAATATACCTGCATGAGCGAGAGCCCACAGGCAGGAGCGCATTGGCCAACTTGAGTGCGATCTCTGTGCGAAAATGCGCTTTTTATTGTAGAAATTGGTCCTTTTTGAGTTGCAATATCAACTGCTGACCCTACCATATTGCGAATCATGTTTTTTAAAAATCCTTCACCCCAGATGTCAACAATTGTCATTTCTTTATAACGAGGGTGGTTCCAAACTTTTATCGCGCTCACAGTGCGAATGGTTGTTTTTGCGTTGCAATCGGAAGCTCTAAAAGCATTAAAGTCATGTTCTCCTTTAAAATCAGACATAATTTGGGCCAAATTTTGCGGCCCGGCGCGAGACCTTATGTGCCAAGTGCGGGGGGTAAGTTGTGCATGGGTGCCGCGACCATACCAAATAAGGTAGCGGTAATGCTTTCCAATGGCATCGAACCTGGCATTAAATGTGTCCAATTCTTGCCAGGCATCGTAAATAGAAATGGGTTCGCATAAACCAGAATGCAAAATGCCATTGAGCGATTGAACCAAGAGCGAAAGATTTGCGGCACGCGGCGAAGCTGTGAATAAATTGAGCACAAAATGTTGGGCGTGAACGCCGGAATCGAGTCGAGAACAGCCGTAGAGCGTAACTTTTTCGCCTGTGAGAGTTTGCCATGCTTGATTTAAAATATCTTGCACACTGCGCGCGTGGGGTTGTGATTGATACCCCTGAAAAGCTTTGCCATCGTAAGTCAGGCTCAGGGCGATATTTTTTTGACCTTGTTCCGGCGCAAAGCGGAGTCCTGTGGGGCTTATAATGCGCATGGGAATAATGGTTTCAATTTTTTTTTCATCGGTCATGGCTGAATAAATATCCCTTTTTTTAATGTGCACCCAAGTTTCCATCTAAAAGATTCATAAGATGCGAGCGTAAAGCAGAGAGTTTATCGCGCAACTCCGCAGCTTTTTCAAAATCCATTTTTTGCGCTGCTTTTTTCATTTGGGTGGTTAGTTTTTCTATTTCTTTCTCAATTTTTCTGGGGTCAGTGAGCTCTGAAAGTTTTCCTAAGATAGATTTTTTGTCTTCTGCTTTAAGAGGGTCTTCGTCGCCAAAATCTAAATTATAGAATTTTAAAAATTCTGGCGGAATTTTCTTGATAATGGTTTGAGGTGTGATTCCGTTTTCCGTATTGTAAGCGATTTGCCGGTTGCGCCGCCGCATTGTTTCATCCATTGTGGCGCGCATCGATTCCGTTATGCGATCTGCATAGAGAATGACTCTACCTTCGGTGTTTCTTGCAGCACGCCCCACAGTTTGAATTAAACTTGTACGACTGCGCAAAAAACCTTCTTTGTCCGCGTCTAGTATTCCAACGAGAGTGACTTCGGGAAGGTCGAGCCCTTCGCGCAATAAATTAATACCTACAAGCACGTCAAATGCGCCAAGTCGTAAATCGCGTAAAATTCTGATGCGTTCAATAGAATCGATGTCGGAATGCAGGTACCTTATTTTTAATCCTATATCAGCATAATAGGTAGTGACATCTTCGGCCATTTTTTTGGTGAGAGTAGTAATTAAAACCCTGCCGCCCTTCGAAATTGCGGCTCGAGCTTCTCCTAATAAATGATCAATTTGTCCTGTTGCAGGAGAAACATCTATTTGAGGATCCGTAAGGCCTGTGGGGCGAATAAGTTGCTCAACAAATTTATTTTGACACGCCTGGAGTTCGTAGGGGCCAGGAGTTGCTGACACGTAAATGGTTTGACCCATGCGTTCTTTGAATTCATCAAAATTGAGAGGCCGGTTGTCCAATGCCGAGGGGAGGCGAAATCCAAAACGCACCAGTGTTTCTTTACGTGCTCTGTCGCCGCGGTACATTCCGCCAACTTGTGGAAGTGTCACATGGCTTTCATCAACTATTAATAAGTAATCTTTTGGAAAATAATCGAGCAATGTGGGAGGCGGTGCTCCTGGAGAGCGGCCATCAAGGTAACGTGAATAATTTTCGATGCCTTGGCAATATCCCACTTCGCGCATCATTTCGATGTCGTGTAAGGTGCGTTGTTCAATACGCTGGGCTTCGACAAGTTGATTTTGGCTCTTAAAAATGTCGGTGTGAATTTTTAAGTCTGTCGCTATTTGTGCGGCAATTTCGTCTATTTTTTCGCGATCTGTGACAAAGTGACGTGTGGGATAAATTGCGACCTTTTTAACTTGTTCTTTAACGTTGCCTCTGAGGGCATCGACAAGGGTGATGCGTTCTACTTTATTACCCCAAAATTGCACGCGAATCGCACTTTCTTTTTCGTGAGAAGGTACAATTTCAACCAAATCGCCTCGCACTCTAAATTTTCCGCGTTCGAGCGAAATATCGTTGCGTTCGTATTGAATAGCAATGAGCATTCTTAAAAAATCGTCACGTGCTAAAGTTTGATTGACATCAATAAGTACCATGGCTTTTAAATAAGATGTTGGGTCGCCCAATCCATAAATACAACTTACTGACGCAACAATAATAACATCTTTACGCTCAAATAATGTGCGCGTTGCGGAGTGGCGCATTTTGTCTATGTCATCGTTTACAGACGAATCTTTTGCAATAAATGTGTCCGTTGATGGAATATAAGCTTCTGGCTGATAGTAATCGTAGTAACTGATAAAATATTCTACGGCATTATTAGGAAACAACTCTTTAAATTCTTGGAATAATTGTGCTGCTAATGTTTTGTTGTGGGCAATGACTAAAGCAGGGCGTTGTGAACGAGCGATAACGTTGGCAATGGTAAATGTTTTTCCACTGCCTGTAACGCCTAATAAAACTTGTTCAGAAATTCCGTCTTGCAAACCTTGTAATAATTTCTCAATAGCCTGGGGCTGGTCGCCCAAGGGCTCAAAGGGCCACTGCGACTGAAATGAATCGGGTCTGTCCACTGTTTCCATAGTCATCTCCTTTGTTCGAATCTATTTCATATCGTAGGTCGAGCCAATTTGCACGCGACTTGCGTTTTGAGATAAGGAAGGATTAATTTTGAAGGCGTTTTTTTCTCAGTCGCAAAAGGACACTCACCCATGTCAACCTTAAAAGACTCTCTTGTTTCCTTAGCCGCCATTCATGCCGATGCCGTGGCGCCTGGCCCCGTAGCTATTGGCGGATGGGTGCGCACAAAACGAGGGTCCAAAAAATTTAGTTTTATTGAAGTGAATGACGGCTCTACTGCAAATGGAATTCAAGTTATTGCAGATTCCACATTGGTTAATTATGTTGAAGAAATTGAAAAATTAACCACCGGCTGTTCTCTTTTAGTAAACGGAACTCTCGTGCTTTCACCTGGAAAAGGTCAGAAGTACGAAATTCAAGCCAGTGCTATTCAGGTTTTTGGGTGGGCAGACCCCGAAACTTATCCCTTGCAAAAAAAAGAAATGAGCTTTGAATATTTACGCGAAATAGCACACATGAGAGCGCGAACAGCAACTTTTTCGTCTGTATTTAGGTTGCGCTCTCGAGTCAGTATGTCTATTCACGATTTTTTTACGCGCAATGGTTTTTTCTACATGCATTCGCCATTGCTCACCACTTCTGATGGCGAAGGGGCTGGAGAAACCTTTAAAGTCACCACTCTCGATTTAAACAACGTGCCTCGCACAGCTGCTGGAAAAGTCGATTTTTCGAAAGATTTTTTTGAAACTCCATCCATGCTTTGTGTAACAGGACAATTAGAAGCAGAGTTATTTGCGCACGCCTTAGGAAAGGTTTATACTTTTGGACCAACGTTCCGTGCAGAAAATTCTCACACAAGTCGACATCTTTCTGAATTTTGGATGATTGAGCCCGAAATGGCTTTCTGGAACCTTGAAGACACTATGGGACTCACTCAAGATCTCATTCGTAGTGTTGTCGCCGATGTTTTTGAAAAATCAAATGATGATTTAGATATTTTAGCATCAAAGGCAGCTGATGACCCTCGCCCCTATTTAAAAATGGCACTAGAAAATCCGTTTGTACGACTTTCATACACAGATGCAGTGAATATTTTGCTCAAATGTGGTCAGAAATTCGAGCATCCAGTAGGGTGGGGCGCAGATTTAAAAAGTGAACATGAACGTTTTTTATGCGAAAAACACTTTAAAGCACCTACGATTATATTCGATTATCCCGAAGAACTCAAAGCGTTTTACATGTACCTCAATGACGACGGTAAAACCGTTCGAGCCATGGATTGCCTTATGCCGGGGATTGGCGAAGTTGCTGGAGGAAGTCAGCGCGAAAATAGACTATCTGCATTAGAAAATAGAATGAGACTAAAGGGCCTCGACCCCGCTCATTTGAGTTGGTATCTTGATATGCGCAAATATGGCGGTGTACCCACCAGCGGATTTGGCATGGGCTTGGAACGCCTCATGGTTTGGATTTCGGGCATGGGTAACGTTCGCGATGTCATTCCTTTTCCTCGGACACCCGGAAGCTGTCCGTTTTAAACTTTTTGGCAACTCTGCTCACTGCGCTCAAAACCTGCATTCAAATCAAAAATCGTTGGTGACAATCCCTAGAGTGAGGAGTAAAGGTCAAATTTACTTTTCACCGGGGGTCCATTGTATGAGCTTCAGAAAAACATTGTCGTTATTTTCAGTAGTTGTTTCTTGTATTTCAGCATTGCCCCTGGCACTTGCTAGAGAAGAAGACGCTGTCGTGACCAGCCTAGATCAATGCATTTGGTCTCAGCAGGAATCTGGTTTTGATTGGGTTCAGAATAATGTCAAAAATCCTGGTGAAGGTATTGTTATTGCTCAGCTAGATACTGGATATTTACCAAGTCCTTTTTACGAAATTGGCTCAGGTGTAAAATCGGGATTGTACTTGCCAAACGCGCGCGTTGGCGCCGTAATGCCTGTGTTAAATTGGGTAGAAACTGGCGAACTTCCGCTAGATTTTCCTGGTTATGCATTGTCGGTTTGGGGTCACGGTTCTTCTGTCGCTGGTCTCTTTTTAAATCGTAAATCGAAAGGCGCAATGGTTGAAGGTTTGGTGCCCTATGCTCGCATCATTCCTTACCGCATTTCGCCATTTGTGATTTCTGGTTCGCCTGCGGCGGCACCTGTATTTTCACCTACCAGTAATATTGCAAGATCTTTGCGCAATGCCATCGATCAAGGCGCTGATATTGTAAATTTGAGTTTCGCCGCTCTTTTTGACACAAACGGTCCTGAGTTTTTCAGCCCTGCAAGCGGTGGCATTGGTTTTAAGTGGAATCCTGGTGAAGAAGGCGAACTTAAAAGCGCTTTTGATGCAGCTGGGCGAGCTGGCATAATAGTTGTTGTTGCTGGCGGTCATGGTTCACCAGTAAACATTATGCCCGCAACAGCTAATAGTCCTAATGTGATTGCAGTTGCAGGAACCAAACCTGGGTTCAAACCTTGGGAAAAATCAATGCATTACGACCAAATTGCATTGTCTGCGCCTGCCGATCGCGTTTGCTACTCGCGCCCCCTTGAAGACAATTGGAGTGGGGATTTCAGTCAAGAGTCGTTGCTTGAGATCACAAATAGTTTTCTCTTTAAGAAAGGTGGAGGCACAACATTTGCAGCTGCTCACGTCTCTAGCGCTGCTGCTTTGTGGCTTCAAGCGCACCCTGAAATACCTAAAAACGAACGTGCAAAAGCTTTCAGAGCTGCACTTTTAGACCACGGCATCGTAACACCTGAGAACTGGCCAAGCACAGGCTTTGGAAAAGGCGTTCTCAATGTTCAAAAGCTTTTGGCAGAATAAATAAAAACGACCGGAGGAAGCCCCCGGTCGTGAATGTCAGTCGCGTTTTATAAAGGCATGTAATTCTTTACAAAACGGTCCAGGAGAATCAGATTCGGCATCGAATCTGTTTTTTTATAAGCAGGACTTGTGCCAAATTTTATTGTCTAAAAACACCTGTTATTTTGATGCTGTTACTTTGTTTTCTGGTTTTAAATGGTGTCTAAGAAGTGAACAGTGTCTAAAAAATGAGTTACTCAGCGGCAGTTTCAATTTCAGAGTGTTTGAATTTATTCGTTGTTTTTTTGGTATTATAATTGCATCCTACTCATAGAATGGCATGCATCAAAACGTTGTTTTCGGCTGACTGAAGGGACTAGACAATGCGAAACCTACTGACAATCTCCATAATTTTAATGTGCGCTTTGCCAGTGAGCTGTAGGCACTCGCGTCATCAAAAAAGTGCTGCAACAGACGGATTAAATGGCGATAAATCTTGTGTTACTTTAGGCAATGGTGAAACTCCCGTTGCTTTTTGTCAGTTAAAACCAGAAAATGCTTCGGGATATGCCAGAAAAATTTCGTTTAGTGTTCGCAAAACAAAAGAGGGTTTGCTCAGGGGAATAGTTGTAAATAACGAAGATATTCATGAAATGAGTTGCACCGAATCAGAATCTGGAATTGTAAATTGTAGCTCTACGGATATGAAAATGTCCTTGAGCTCTAATCTCTACAAAACTCCATCCTTAAACGCAAAAGTGACTTTAAAACAAAACGACACAGAAAAAAGTTTCAATTTAGACTGTGTGCCCGACTGATTCTGGCTTTTTTTTGCGAGCAAATAATAATGCAAAACCTCCAATTAAAAATGCAATAACTACTATTTTAAGAGCTTCGGACAATGCGTTTCCGTCTCCGCCTAGTAATGTAGATTTGTGTCCCACAAGTTCTGGGCTCATAGCGTCTCCAAACAAATGAATTAAAAATATATTCACTGCTGCACCTGTTGCTCTGAGCGAAGAGGGTACACTTGAATAGGTTTCAGCATTAACTGGGCTTGTATTTATAAAAAGCAAAAGCATCGCTAAAAATAGAAAAATATAAGCATTATTAACTTCCGCTGCTGAGAGTACAAACCAAACAGCAGGGGCAGATAGAATAATTGATACCATTGAAAAATCTATTCCGAAATTTGGATATTTATCTTGAAATTTTTTGGTCAGTGCACCACCTAAAAAAGTACCTAAAATACCAGTGACAACAGCTACGCCGCCAAAAACCATTCCTGCATGACCAATTGACAGGCCATATTTGCGCTGAAAAAGTGTGGGAGCCCAATGAGAAAGTGCACCCATTCCAAAAGTATAACCTATATAGCTTGCGGTACATGCTAAAAAAATGCGGTAATTTAAAAGTGCACGCAATTTACCAAAGTAACTTAAATGCGAATATTCATCTGTTTCGTTAACGTCATATTGCCCTTTTTTAGGGTCTGGTTGCATCCACATCCAAAATGCAAATAGGAGTCCAGGAATTCCGGCAATTAAAAAACTCGAACGCCATCCCCAAATTCCCGCAATCGTTCCACCAAGACCAAAACCGAGAGCTGAACCCACAGGCACTGCTAAAAAGAACCAAGTAAACTTACTTGCACGCTCTTTTTGGGGCAAAATATCGCATAAAATAGCAGGGCCTAACGTGGCATAAAAGGCTTCGCCAATTCCCACTAAAGCGCGTGTGAACATGAGCGAGTTGTAATCTTGAGCCAGTGCGGCGCCAGAAGTGGCAAGACTCCACAAAAAAATTCCGCCGGCCACAAGTTTTGTTCGGCTCATACGATCGGACAAATATCCAGCTAGAGGCGCAGCGCACATATACACAATCAGAAACATAAAGGCCAATCGGCCTAATTGTTCGTCATTTAAACTGAGATCTTTTCCGAGAGGTTCTAAAATAGCGGCGAGTATATAACGGTCTAAATAGTTAAGCATATTGATGCACACAAGCGTAATAAACAGAATCTTAAATTTTTTATCCATAAGCCACTCCTGCAGATTGATGTCCTCGTTCTGCATCATAGCTCAGTTGCGATTTATGGTACTACGCTGTAACAGGGGAGTCTGATTGCTGACACTACAACGATTGCTGTGCAAGATTTCTCTGTTTTGCAACTTCTGCACGTTTTATGGCAGAGCGCTTTTTACGCGTGGCAATAGCCAATGCGCTGTGTAATTTTTGTTTCTCGAGCTGCTTTTGCTGTTTTTCTTGCTGTTCTTGAGCGCAATATTGGCATTGGATTCCATGAACATACAATTTGTGCTTTAATTCCTCTGGTTCGAGAGGCATGCGACAAGCAAAACAAAGGTCATGCGAAGTGGTATTTAAATCGCCTTGCAATGCAACACGGTAGTCGAAAACAAAACAATCGCCTTGGTAATGTTCCGATTTATTTTCTTCAAAATACTTCAAAATGCCGCCTTTGAGCTGATAAACTTGCTCAAACCCAGTTTGGCGCATGTAGGCAGTTGCTTTTTCGCAGCGAATTCCGCCGGTGCAAAACGTAACAATGCGTTCTGTTTTTTTGTCGTTTAAATTTGTATCAACCCATTCTGGAAACTGTCTAAAAGTTTCGATATTAGGGTCAATGGCGCCTTTAAAAGTCCCCAGTTTTACTTCGTAGTCGTTGCGTGTGTCTACTAAAGTGACATTTTCGCCGGAGTCAAGCCATGATTTAAGCGTTTTGGCATCAACATATTCACCCGTAAAATGCGCTGGTTCTATATTTGGTTTTCCAAATGAAATAATTTCTTTTTTTATTTTAACGAGCATGCGTTTGAATGCGGTTTCGGGCGACGGACTTTCTTTAAAGTCGAGGTCAGAAAACCTGGCATCTGAAAATAAAATAGACTTGAATTCTTCAATATCTTCAGGCTTTCCAACGATACAGCCGTTGATGCCCTCTTGAGCTAGGAGCATGGTTCCTTTGAGTTCTAATCTGAGTGAAGTGCTCAAAAGAAATTGCTGAAGCTCTGGTAAGTTATTGATATCTACAAATTTGTAAAACGCTATATGTTTTTGCATGGAGCTCTCATTCACTCATTTCTTTGAATATTTTTTGCAATAACGCAGTGTCTTTGCGTTCCCAGGCTTGAAAAACCCGGCGAGCTTCGCGGTTTTGCAAAGCAGTGTTTTTAAAAAACTCTGTAAAATCGATGTCAGATTTTAAAGTGCGCAATTGTGTAACGTGGTTCGACTCAATCATGAGCACACTGTCGCCGCGACGGAGAGTCAAATTGTTGCGGTTCCATTCGAGGGTGCATGCCGAAGATGTGAATGTCATTGAATAAATCTCCTAGAGCTAATTTTTGCTGGTCCCAGAGACCAACATTCAAAACAAGACCTACCTTAGGGAGATGGGGCCCTGCAAGTGTTTCCGCATTAAGACCTGACACAAGGGTCGTTCTTTGCAGGGCGACCGTTGCCTCTCCGACAGTAAGATAAAGTCTCAAAGTGGTTTTAGCTTTTTTGTCACAATGGAGTGCATCGTGGCTAATAAATATTCGGGTCCCCAGAAAGCGGCAATTTTGTTGCTGGCTTTCGGTGAAGAAATCTCTGCAGAAATTTTTAAGCAGATGACCGAATTTGAAATCAAGCGCATTGGTTCGGCAATGAGCCGCTTGGGGCGTGTTGATAGCGAAGTCATTGACGAAGTCATGGATGAATTTTATTTGATGCTTCAGTCGAACAAAAAATATTTTCTGGGTGGCAACGACTTCACTCGAAAATTGATTGAAACGGCATTTAATGGCGACCAGGCAAGTGGAATTATTGAAGATCTGGCATTGGAATCAAATGCTACTTTAGAGTCTTTAGAGCTCATTGATCCTAAAACTCTTGCAAACTTTTTGCGAGCAGAGCACCCACAAACCATTGCGCTCATTTTGGCGCACCTCGACCCCAAAAAATTTGGTGAAACTTTAAAAATGTTGCCCGATTCTTTGCACACAGAGCTCATTTTACGTATCGCAAATCTGGAAAGTGTTTCGCCAGATATTATCGACGAAATAGACGATGTCTTGCGCAATGAAATTCAACGCATGGGCAACGTAACACAACAACAAATTGGTGGTATAGAACCAATTGTTGAAATGCTCAACTTAATGGATAAGGTAACAGAAGAAAATATTCTCGATCGTCTTGAAGAACGCGACCCTGACCTTGCAGAGCAAATTCGTAAACTCATGTTCGTCTTCGATGACCTTGCCAAAATTGACGATCGCGGCATTCAAACCATTCTGCGTGAAGTCAAGCCTGAAAGCCTTAAACTCGCACTTAAGACTGCTGCAGAAGGCGTGAAAGAAATGATCTTTAGAAATATGTCGCAACGTGCTGCTGAAAATATGAAAGAAGAAATGGAAAATGCAGCGCCTGCGAAACTCACCGATGTAGAATCGGCACAATTCTCTATTGTTCAAATTGCTCGACGACTCAATGAAGAAGGCAAGATTGTGATCTCAAGCTCCGGTGAAAATGCACTCGTTTGATAGCAAAAATGCATTTATCATCTACTTTATATTAATTGAGGAGCTGCAGTGGTCGTATTAAAAAAAGGAAGACTTCTCAAAAACAACAGCGATCTTTTAAATAAAGGCGCTGAAATTCAAAGCTATCCCTGGATGCAATTTTCGGAAGAAAACATTGCGTTTCCAGACAATGCTCGCAAATCGCTTATTCGCGCAGAAGTTCATGACTCTGAAGAACTCAAGGCTAAAATTACTATACCCGAGGAATTCCGCCGCCAACTGGCCCCCAAAACAACACCTCTTTTTCCTGTTGACCTCACTGACGACTATATTATGAGCCAAGAAGAACTGGCTTTGCAACGTCGCAGGCGGCTATTGGATGAAGAAGAATTGGTGACATTAGAGCTGCAAAATTTAGCACAAATGGGCGCCGATATTACGGGTTGGAAAGAACACAAAGAGCATAAAGAAAAAAAAGATCATCCGGAGACTCAAGAGCAAGCTCAGAGTGGAACTAAAGCAGCGGCCAAGAATAATGCAAAATCTTCTCAAAAAGAAGTTGTTAAAGAAACAATCAAAAAAACAACGGAACAAATTCAACCAGACGTCAAACAGAATTCAGATAAACCAGTCGAGTTATTAAATGAGCTATCTGATAAATCAAAGATAAATGCCGAAATTGTTGAAGATGTAAATCAAACTACTGCAAAAACATCTGAGCAAGAACTTGAAGAAATTAAAAATAAAGCATGGGAAGAAAGTTATACGGCGGGCTATGGTGAAGGCTACACTGCTGGTCAAAATTTAGGAACCCAAGAAGCGCAAGCACAAGGCCATGCCGACGGGCACTCTGATGGCTATGCTGAAGGGGTACGTGAGGGTGAAGAAAAAGGATTATCTGTTTTAGAATCCCGCAGTCGCAAATATTTTTCGACTTTAAATGATGCATTGGCTGAAATGGAATCGTTACGATCGCATATTTTGGCTGCAGGGCAAGATATATTTATCGAAATTGCCAAATTATGCAGTGAAAAAATATTGCGCAGTCAATTGCGCGCCAGCGATGAAGCATTAAAAGCATTATTTAATGCTGCGGTTGAGAGTCAAAATGAAAAAGAATTTATCACTCTTGAAATGAATCCCGAAGACGCATCCAGGTTGCGAACTGAAATGGAAAAAGACGTCAATCACACTGGAAAAAGAAGAATAAAGATTAAAGAAAATACGGAACGCGCCGTGGGAGATTTTCGTATAGAAGCTGATGATGCGGTTTTGACCCATGACATATCAAAAGCCGTAGACACTTTAATAGAATCTTTGCGAGACGATTTGTTTGCTGCCCAAGAGCAGGATGTCAAAAAAGCAGTTTGAGTTGAAAGGAATAAGTTTAGTGTTTTCAGCTCATGCTCTCAATAAAGTTAAAAATATTCGGCTTAATAATAGCAGCCCTGTGCAATTTGAATCCATGGGCAAGGTGGCTGATGTTGTTGGTACAGTCATAGAAGCATGGCTGCCCGCTGTTCCTTTAGGCGCATTTGTACGTATTTACGACGCCGATGATAAATCATTTATTGAAGGCGAAGTTGTTGGTTTCAGGAAAGACAAAGCACTTATTATTCCATTTTCGGACCCCATTGGGATTTGTGCCAATGCATTGGTACGTTGCATTGAAGCAAAACCTCGCATTAATGTTGGTGACCACCTTATCGGCCGGGTTTTAGACGGTTATTTGAGACCACTTTCTGGTTTAATTATCGAGCCAGGGCAAGGTCATCCGTGGGCTATTTCAAGGGAACCTCTTAACCCTCTCGCCCGCAACAGAATCCGCAAACCACTCGATTTAGGAGTACGCGCTCTTAATGGTTTGCTGTCGTGCGGCGAGGGGCAGCGGGTAGGAATTATGGCCGGTTCCGGCGTAGGAAAAAGTGTATTATTGGGAATGATAGCAAAGTACACTCAGGCTGATGTCAACGTGATTGCTCTTATTGGCGAGCGCGGGCGCGAAGTGCGAGAATTTCTCGACGACGCTTTAGGAGTTGAGGGACTTAAAAAGAGCGTTGTTATTGTTTCTACTGGAGATCAATCACCATTATCTCGTGTACGATCGGCCCACGTGGCTACGGCTGTTGCAGAATATTTTAGAGAAACAGGCAAAAAAGTTTTATTGATGATGGATTCACTCACGCGAGTTGCAATGGCTCAGCGAGAAATTGGACTAGCTGTGGGCGAGCCACCCACAACTAAAGGCTACACGCCATCGGTTTTTTCGCTATTGCCGCGCTTATTGGAACGCGCTGGAAATTCAAATTCTAAAGGAAGTTTAACAGGAATTTACACGGTTTTAGTTGATGGCGATGATTTTAACGATCCCGTTTGCGACGCTGCCCGCAGCATTCTCGACGGACATGTTAATTTATCGCGTACTTTAGCTGGTAAAAACCATTTTCCGGCAATTGATATATTAAACAGTGCCAGTCGCGTTATGGTAGATATTGCCGATTCGCGTCATTTAAAAGCAGCAGGAATGTTACGTGAACTCATGGCGACGTATCAAAAAAGTGAAGATGCCATTAACTTTGGAGCTTACCATGCCGGAACAAATCCCAAGCTCGACAAAGCCATTCTCATGATGCCACACATCGAAAATTTCTTGCGGCAAGAGCGTGACGAAAAAGCAAGTTACGAAGAATCTCTAGATTCACTTTTAGCGTTAATGGGTGAAGCATGAGTAAATTTAAATTTCAATTGCAGTCGGTGCTAGATATTCGCGAAACGGCATTGCAGCAGGCAGAAATTGAGCTTGAAAAAGCGAAATCTGTCGTGTTAAATTTAAAAGCTTTATTGCTCAAAGAAAGAGATTTGTATTTTGAAGACAGGGACCAATTAAACGTTGAAATTAAGGCAGGGAATTTGTACCGCACAAAATCATACGATTTGGCATTGGAATCTCGCAAGCGTCGTATGATAGAAATCATGGAAGCACTGCGGGATGCTGAAGAAGTAGTGGGTTTGGCCGAAGTGGCTTTTTTGAATGCCAGAAAAGATCATAAAATAATAGATACTCTGCGTGAAAAAAGGCATTCAGATCATAATAAATTAGAAGAAGTTAAAGAAACTCGATTTTTGGAAGAACAAGCCATTCAGCGTCATGCACGGCGTGACCAACAGAATTCAAGTGCAATTGCGCCTCAAAAAAGGAGTAATGAACGATGAATAAACTAAAATTATTGGCCATTTTTAAATTTTTGCTCGTTGTAGTCGTAACAATATTTATTTATCATAATTCAGGCGCAGCAGAGAAAAAAATAGATGCAAAATCTTCTCTAGGAAATTCAGATAAATCAGATAAAAAGGATGGGCTGCCCGAAATTCCCAAAGGAGACATTTCGCCAGAAGACGGGCTAAAATTGCGCGAAGAGCTCGAAAGGGCCCGTAGGGACATAGAAAATAAATTACTAAAGCTTCAACAATCTCGAAAAACTTATGAAAGTTTAAAAGTAGAAGTGAGTGAAAAACTCAAAAAAGCTGAAGAAGAGAGGCGATTGCTCGACGAAACTTTACAACGAGAAAAGAAAATCAAAGAAGAACGCCTTACGGAGGCCCTTGAATTTATTGCCAAAATGGAACCTCGCAAATCTGCTGCCATGCTTGAAGCCATGGACCGCGACTTAGTGATACATCTTTTGCGCAAGTTGCCGCCGCGACAGGTGACTAAGATGCTCGAAAATGTTAGCGCCAAGAAGGCTACTGAATTTATGGAATACTATACTAAAATTCGATCTGGTCGAGAATACGAACTGCTACGAGAACTCGGACTATGCTCCGCGGAGGCTCCCGATGACAATCAGACCCCCAAGACAACCCCAACGCGCACCCCAGGGGATCCGACCAAGGCCGGAGCAGGTTGAAAGTAACACCCCGCCTTTCTCTACTGCGCCTCTTACAGAGCCGTTGCATTTTTTTGTGACCACTTCGCGCGGTCTTGAAGCGGCTTTGGCCGATGAAATTCAAGAAACAGCAAATATATTAGTACCGGTTTTATCCGACCGGCAAAATTTAATTGAAATCAAAACAGGTGTTGCGGGAGTGCATGTCAAAGGCGGTTGGCCCGCGGCATTTGGGCTCAATGTTCAGCTTTCTACAGCGAGTCGAGTCTTGTGGATTTTAGGCGATGGCTGCATTAATTCGGAACAAGAATTACATGAAGCAGTCATGGAAATAAAATGGGATCAAATTTTTAGCACATCTCAAACTTTTGCGGTTTACAGCAATTGCCAGCAAACTTTTACGGCGAATCCTGTTTACTTATCCATGAAAGTTAAAGATGCCATTGTTGATGTTTTTCGCAATAACACTGGAATTCGGCCCGACATCAGCACGCAGAATCCCGACATAGGAATTCACGTTCGATTGGTGCGCGACCACTTTACCATTTCAATTGATTTGTCTGGTGAGCCACTTTCAAATCATCATTATCGCAGCGCGGCAGATGGTGAAGCCATAGCTCCTTTGCGTGAAAATCTTGCCGCCGGAATGTTACGTTATTCTGGTTGGAGCAATTTAGTAAATGCAATATGGGACCAAAAAGAACCTTGTTACTTTGAACGGGTGCCTGGAGCCACAGACGAACGCAGCGAATCGTCGCCTCAGGTCAATCGTAATAATACAAGCGAAACCAAAGCCAGACGCATACCCGCGCGTGTCTTATTATCTCCCTGTTTGCGCGACCCCATGTGCGGGTCTGGTACCTTAGTCATAGAAGCTGCTCTGGCTTTATTGCGTCGGGCACCCAATTCTCGTCGTTCTTATTTTGCGCTCGAAAAACTCAATTCTTGCCGTAATATGTCTATGCCCTTTTCTGCCGTGCGCAGTCATATTATTGCACGCGAACAAACAGTCGTAGATGCTCTTTTAGCTTGCGAAGACTACTGCACTAAATCGGGAATTACGGTCGACGCGCCTTTTGCTGATGGCGCTTTGTCTATTCGTGGCAGCGACTCCGACGCAAAAACACTCAAAGCCGCAAGAGCTTGTGCTGAGGCCGCTGGTGTGGCACGCTTGGTGCGGTTCGATGTTCAAGATGTATTGCAAGCAAAAGCTCATGGTAGCGTTGGTTTACTCATTACAAATCCACCCTACGGTGAACGCCTCGAAACTGCCGATCGCGATTTGCTTTACAAAGGCTTAGGCGATCGCATGAAGCAGCATTTTTCGCATTGGGCGGCATGGATTATTTCGAGCGACACTGCTGCTGTAAATAAAATTGGATTACGGCCCACACGCAGCATAAATGTTTTTAATGGTAATTTAGCTTGTAAATACTTGCAGTACGTTATGTATCCCAGAGCGCCAAAAGAAATTGACTGATTTCTGCTACGGAACTGTGAGTATTGTTGTGGCTGAATTCAGCTGATTTCCCAGCTCATCACTCATGATAATGTCGCCTTCTCCAATTCCTTTTTTAATATTTATTTTTGTAAATGCTCCGACATTGCTTACGGCTTCATTGTTGTATTGGCATATAAAAAATATTTGATCCTGGATTGGGTCAAAATAAAATGAAACATATGCAGATTTAAGATGATTCACGCTAGAAAATTTTTGTTTGAAATCAAACGACAAATCGTTTGACGTTGCTAATGAGCTCTGGCTTATTCCAAGGTCCATGGCAACGCGAGCGAATCCGTTGTGTGTGCAATACGAAAGCGTATGTCTGTAAATATTTTCATCTTTTTTAACCGACATTAAAAAGACTTCTATGGCCTTGGTGCCTAAAGATGTTCCAGAAATGTGAGTTTTGCAGATAGATGCAGCATTTTCTTCCGTTAAATTTGGCAATTTTGTTCCAGCGGTTTCAAAATTGAGTTTTATTAATTTTGTAATATCCGAACTGGGTCCTGTAATTCCAATTGAATTTGGCGTCGTGGGAACAGCCTCTGGCGTGGCAGTGGCTTGTGAGTTTTCTGTGGGCACAGCAGCTGGCTTTTCCTTTTGAGGAGGATTGCAGCCAAAAAACGCGACTAAAAAAATAGTGAGCGTTTTTCTCTTCTCTGTATGGTTTTTCAAGTGCGTTGATATTTTGAACACGACATCTCCTCTAAAGCATGGTGGTCTTTCGGAGATTCAGAGTAAATGCTTGAGTGATTCAGGAATGAACCTCGCGTAAAATCGCCTTAAATTAAATACTGAACTAATTTTGACACTTTTCGCTTTGTGCTAAAAAATCGTCACACATTCAGTATTTGCAGTGTTACTTTAAAAGCGGGGCTGATAACTTTATAAAGTGACCACGCACTGCTGAGTTCAATTTTAAAGCATTTTATTACCCTAATTTGGAGCGCTCATTTTATGACTCGGAATTTGAGTTTATTCACCAAGAATGCTCTAATTTCAAGTGTTATGGTAACCTTTTTCCAGGGTTGCTACACCATTCAGCAGGGGTATTATCAAGCAAAACTTATTCTGCGCCGCCAGAATATTGACGAGATTCTAAAGACCTCATCAGAAAAACCAGAACGTCTGCAAAAACTCAAGCTCGTTCCAAAAGTTTTAGAGTTTGCTCGCAACGAAATTCAATTGACACCCGGAAACAGTTATAAAACTTATGTGGCCCTCGATGGCCCATCGCTCAGTTACGTTGTTCAGGCAGCCGAAAAAAGAGCATTTAAGCTAAAAACATGGTGGTTTCCGCTTGTTGGATCTCAGCCTTATCTGGGTTTTTTTGAAGTCGAAAAAGCCAAAAAATTACGAGATGAGCTTGTAATACAAGGATTCGACACAAGTATGGGCGGAGTCCAGGCTTTTTCTTTGTTAGGATATTTTCCAGATCCTGTTTATTCTTCGATGTTAGATGGCAATGAAATAGAAGATTTTGTCGAAGTCTTATTTCACGAAAGTTTGCACAGTACTTTATACATTCCAGATCATTCCGCCTTTAACGAAAATTTGGCCGATTTTGTCGCCAAAAAAGCAACAGCATTATTTTTGAGAAAAAATAAAATTCTAACTATTGATATTGGAGCATATGAGTCCCGTTATTCTAAAACAATTATTGCTCAGCAGTTGTTCAAAAAGTTTTTAAAAACAGCTAAAGAAGAACTTGAAATATTTTATAAAAATGCATCAATTCGTCCTGAATTTCAATCAGATGAATTTTTTTTACTAGAAAGAACAAAAATATTCGATAATTTAGCACAACGATACGATAACGAAGTTAGAAAACAAGTTGAAGGAACAAATTACATATATGCATTCCGTAAGGGCCAAATCAACAATGCTACGTTTTTAGGATATTCGTTATATGAATCAAAACAAGAACCTTTTGAATTGCTGTTGGCGCGTTGTCAGCAGTCACTTCCGAAATTTCTCGAAAAGCTTAAAATATGTCTAAACGAAAAAAGCTCATCCGAAGAAATACTCTGGAAAAAAGTGGAGGAATGCAGCCTGTGAAACCCTTGTCTCGCTTTTCCCGTGTCCACCGTCGCCCCTTTATTCCCTGGTGGCGACGGCAATATTTAGTGAACCGCGATATGCAAACACGCTTTGCACGCAATGGCGTTATTGTGGGGCTTACGAGTTCCGTGCTCTCCGCTGGCATGATTTTATGGTCATTTTGGGCCTTTAATATTTGGCAAGGCCAGCGCTTGCCAGTGCCTGTTATCGTGGTATTTGCCGCAGTAGTTTTTATCAATGTGTCGAGCATTTATGTTGCGGGCGTCATTGCCACGCAACGCATTGCAGGGCCACTCTTTAATTTATTACGTCAGTTTAGCAGGGTAGAGGCCGGAGATTTTTCTGCTTTTGCTAAATTTCGAGAAGGAGACGAAATTCATTATGTCGCAAAGCGATTTAACGAAATGGTCAAAATTCTAAAAGATCGTCAAGACACTGCGCTTAAAAACGTAGATATAGCTGTAGAATCTATGAACAGGCATGAATATCGCAAAGCCCAAGAAACTTTGGCTGTGATTCGCGAAGTACTCTCCGAAAATCACAGCCACGAGCGGGTGATGCATCACGTTATTAGACCCGGGCCACCCGCCAACAAGTGAATTAAAAAGTGAGACCTAAATCGAGGCCAATGCGAGTGAATTCCGCTGTCAGCCCTGCTCCAGCAAATACTGAGACATTGTTTTTTTCATAGCCAATGCGCAGTTCAGCGCCTCCGTCGACGCGTTGCTGATTGCGGCTGTTCCATGCTGCGCCCATAAGTGCGCGTGCGCCGAATGCAAAATCATCATATTTGTAAGCACCGCCTACAAATCCGTAGGTGTTGTACAAATTTAAATAGTCGTCGCGGGTCATGCTTGTTCCTTGAATTCCTGTTTCAAGGCGCACTTGTTTGGGGTCTAAATACACTTCTTGAGTGTCTGGCAGCCAAGCTAATTCTGCTCCAAATGCAGGGTACGATGTGCGATTTTTTCTGAAAGAATCTGAACCTCCGCGCACTGCAGCTCTAAATTGTGGCATTTTAATTCTTTGATTTACAGCTGGAGCCATCGGCGCCGTTGTGGCTCCCAGTGGTGGTAAATTGAGGGATGCAACAGTTTCAGTTTTTGTTTCAGGTAGTGCTTCTTCTGGAAACGATTTTGCAATGGGCTTGTTCATCTGTTCCGAAGTTAAACTTTTTGGTAGATATTGTGGAGATTTTTGCATCACTATTCGTTGTGGGGGTTGATCAACCAATACAGCAATAACTTGTGCCTGAGCTCCTCTCACAGGATTTTCGCCGCCACCCAATGGGCTCACCATTATGCCTGCAAATCTTTTATTTAGATATTGCTTAATAGCTAATGCGCGTTTGTCAGACAATTTACGATTGTATTCGGGAGTGCCTGCAATAGTAGACGTGGCAAAAACTTCGAAATATTTAATTTCGCTCAATGGAATTTTGCTCACGCAATTTTCTAGCTTATTTGCGTCAAGCTTAATGCTATTTTTTGCAAAGGGGACAATGCAGCGTTGTGTGCGAGTTTTAGCACTCACTGCAAATGCATAAGAAGTCACAAAACTCATGCTAATAGCAGCCATTAAAGCAAATTTCTTCATTGAGCTGTCCTTTCAAGTACTGTTTCGCAAACTGATTTTTGTGGCGCAGTTGTATCCGACCAGCATATGCGGGCTAAAGAAATTGATTCTGTGGATGCAGGCAATGCCAATGCTTCTCGTTCGTCGCCAGTGAGGGCGTGATTGAATTTATCGACGCTAAAGGAGCACTGATTCTCGCCGTTCAATATAAATGTGTATTGACCCGTGCGTAACAATCCTGTGGTTGCGGTTCCGCTGGCAGGAACAACAATCTGATCTGAAAACACCGCGTTTTCAGACAATCTTAAATACAATCCTGTTTCCGGTTTGCAAGGCGATGTTCCTTTAATAGAATTCAGCTTCGCAGAAAAAAGCATGGCGCGCATTTTTTTAAATGTGCCAATGTCGTTACCTTGTTGATTTGAAATTTCTAGAAGTCGATTTTGCAGAGTTGTAATTTGGTTCTGCATGGCGCTTGTGAGACCTGGTAAACTTGCAAGGCGTTCTAGGCTTTGGTGCACTTTAGCGCAAGTTTGTGCCTGGCTCGAATCAGGTGCCGGGCGTGTTCCTGTGGGTTCTAATTGAGCAATGCACGAATTTAAAGAGTTGCTTAAATTTTCCACTGCATCCAACCGAGTTTCGGTTTGCGTCTTCCAATTTTGAAGTGCATTTATTGCGGTTTCTGCCTGCAATCGCCAAGTTTTTAATTGATTTAAAACACTATTATTGTCTTGTAAATTGAGGTCACGTAGTAAATTGTCGGTGCGCAATTTCCATTCTGCAAGCGCAGAAAGTGACTCGGACAAATTTGCTTGACGGCCTTCCAGGGCAGTGGCGCGAGTTTGAGTTTCAGCCATTTGTTTTTGCAAAATTTCGATACTTTCTCTTAATGCCGGAGCACTGGCAGGATTTGATTCAAGTGATTTAATGCGCTCTTCAATTAAATTCATAGAATTTTGGATTCCAGATATTTGAGTGAGAGTTTCAGATTGAGCTTCGTTGGTGCGAGCAATTCCCAACAATGCCAAATCCACATCTTTGCGCCAATTTTCTAGAGCTTCAATGCGCTTTTGTAAATCGTCAATTCTTGGATTTTCATCGGGGGTTGTGAGGGATAATGTTGGCTTCTGTGAAGTTTCTTCTCTGGTGTTTTCAAATTTTCCACAAGAAAGCGCGAATAACGAAACAGGCAACGTAAAAAGCAAAATACGCATCTGGTGTCTCCTCTTAAGTGATTAAAGTCATTGGAGGCTATCATGTGCTTTTTAAAATCCAAAATTTGACTTTTTTACATTTTCAAAATTCTTTGTTCAAGAGTTTTTTCGTCTGCACTTTGCCAGAGCTTTTTCATGTTGTACGGTGCGCGCCAGACCCTCCAGTTAAATGTGGGGCTATGAATCAAACTTAGGGAGACGTCAAACAATGAGTAAATTTTTTGCCCAAGCAGAAACAATGGGACACGAACAAGTAGTTTTTTGCCACGATCCTCAATCTGGATTGAAAGCTATTATTGGAATTCATGACACTACTTTGGGGCCTGCCTTAGGTGGTACGCGTTTGTGGTCTTACGAAAGTGAAGACGACGCACTTAAAGATGTGATGCGTTTGTCGCGCGGCATGACCTACAAAGCTGCATGTGCCGGACTCGCATTGGGTGGTGGAAAAGCCGTTATCATTGCAAAACCTGAGCAAAAATCTGAAGCCATGTTTCGTGCATTTGGGCGATTCGTGAATTCACTTCAAGGTCGTTACATTACAGCAGAAGACGTCAACACTTGCGTTACAGATATGGATTACGCTCGCCTCGAAACTCGCTTTGTTACGGGAGTTTCTAAAGCCTATGGCGGAAGCGGCGACCCTAGTCCTGTAACATCCTTAGGTGTGTTTGCCGGATTAAAAGCTGCAGTAGAATACCGATTGCAACGCACCGATTTACGCGGACTCAAAGTTGCAGTTCAGGGCGTTGGCAACGTTGGGCGTTACCTTTGTCAATATTTGCATGAAAAAGGTGCAAAGTTATACGTGAGCGACATCAATGAATCGCGACTTAAAGAAATTGAAAAAAATTACGGCGCAACAATTGTTGGTCAAGACGAAATTTATGGCCTCGATGTTGATGTCTTTGCGCCTTGTGCATTGGGTGCCATTTTAAATAACAAAACTATTCCGAATATTAAAGCTACAGTCATTGCTGGTGGCGCGAATAATCAGCTTGAAGACGAAAAAATTCATGCAGCCGCACTCAAAGAACGCAAGATTGTTTATTGCCCCGACTACGTTATCAATGCTGGTGGCCTCATTAACGTGTACAATGAATTAATCGGATACGATCGCGAAAAAGCATTGTCAGAGGCAGAAAAAATAGGTCAAACTGTATTAACAATTCTCAAAGATTCTGAACGTGAAAATATCACGAGCCACGAATCTGCAAGTCGATTTGCAGAACGTCGCATTAAAGCGGCACGCGAATTAAAACCGCTGCACACTCTTAGCCGATCGTCCTTAGGTGGATTGCAAAGATGAAGCTGCTGGCCGATTATTTGCCAGCTCGAGTGTGGCTCATGAAAACGGAGCCGCACGTTTTTTCATTTTCAGATCTCTTAAAACGGCCAAAACAAATTGAAAAATGGGACGGTGTTCGCAATTATCAAGCGCGTAATTTGATGCGCGACCACATGCAAATTGGCGACTCAGTTTTATTTTATCACTCCAGTGTTGAGCCTCCAGGCATTGCTGGATTGGCTAAAATTGTTCAAAAAGCAGAGCCAGATCTCACGGCGTTAAATCCAAAATCAGAATATTTTGACGAAAAAGCAACGGCCGAAAATCCACGGTGGGTTGCCGTTACAGTCGGGCAACCAGAACCATTACTGCGCATGATCACTCTGGCAGAATTGCGTCTTGTGCCCGAACTTTCCGAAATGCTTTTGCTGCGCCGTGGGCAACGTTTGTCTATAATGCCAGTTTCTGAACAAGAATTTGCCAATATTCTAAAAATTGCTCAGTCTCAATCACTCAGTCGCAAAAAGTAATACACTTGTGTTAGGGTCAAAGAGTGAAACCAACATTCTTTGCAGAGGCAGGTGAGTTATGGAAAATGTATATATTATTTCTGCGCAACGCACGCCAGTAGGCCGATTTCAAGGAGTTCTCAAATCTGTAACAGCTGCTCAATTGGGCGCACATGCTGTTAAAGCTGCAGTCCTCGCTTCAGGAGTTGATCCTTCTAAAATAGACGAAATTATTATGGGTGAAGTTCTCACTGCAGGAGTAGGACAAGCTCCTGCACGTCAAGCTGCACTTTATGCCGGTTTGCCACATAGTGTGCACGCAACCACAATTGGAAAAGTTTGCGGCAGCGGTTTAAAATCTATCATGTTGGCTACACAAGCGCTTAAGCTAAACGATTCTCAAATTGTTGTGGCGGGCGGACAAGAAAGCATGACCAATGCTCCCTATTTAATGCGTGAAGCTCGCGACGGTCTGCGCATGGGCAACAAAGAACTCACGGACAGCATGATTGCCGATGGTCTCTGGGATCCCTACAATAATATGCACATGGGAAACTGTGCAGAAATCTGTGCAAAAGATTATAAAATCACGCGGGCTGAACAAGATGCCTTTGCTATCGATAGTTATAATAAGGCCAGAAAAGCCCAAGAACTTGGGCTTTTCAAAAAAGAAATCGCTCCCATTGAAGTGAGTCAAGGTAAAAATAAAATTACTGTTGATGTTGATGAAGAACCCGCTGCGTCCGATTTGTCAAAATTAACTTCACTTCGTACTGCCTTCGAGAAAGAGGGTACCATTACCGCTGCAAACGCTTCCAAAATTAACGATGGAGCCGCAGCGTTGGTGCTGGCCAATGAGTCCGCTGTAAAGTCACATAAATTGAAGCCCATGGCTAAAATTGTTGCGTACAGTACTCATGCCCAAGATCCCAAATGGTTCACTACAGCACCTGTTGAAGCCATTAAAAAAGCATTAGATAAAGCTCAATTAAAAATTTCTGACATCGATTTGTTTGAAATTAACGAGGCATTTTCTCTTGTTACTTTAGCTGCCGTAAAGAGTCTCGAAATTCCTATGGAAAAAGTAAACGTCTGGGGTGGGGCCGTTGCCATAGGGCATCCCATTGGCGCCAGCGGAGCTCGAATTTTAACTACACTTGTGCATGCCCTTCAAGCACAAAACAAAAACAGAGGCCTTGCCACATTGTGTATTGGTGGTGGTGAAGCTGTAGCACTTATAATAGATCGGACAGGTTGCGTTTGAAGAATAATAACTCAAGTAAAGCACGTCGGCCCAAGCCCTCTCGTTCGCAACGTCACAGTGAGCGCGAAAAATATTCTGCCGCACCTCCAGAAAAAACTGAGAGTAAAGCAGGAGCGGGCTCTTTTTCTAAGTTTAAAAAAGACTCTCCTGGGATTCGCAGCGGCGGACCAGGGCGCAGTTCTTCAGATTTTAAACCTAGGGGACGTTCTGGTTCTCGTTCTGCTGACTCTAATCAGAGTGATGAATCAGTCTTTGAGGAAATAATTTATCGGCGACTCAAGCCTGATGCGATTGCAAAAATTGTGCGTGAATCGCAATTTAAAATTGCCCAAATGCTCAATTCAGCTTCTGCAAATTCAGACGGTCAAAATACGTCAAATAGAACAGAAATTCATTCAGGCACTGCTCCTCAAAATGGATTGCCCGAAAAAAATATTTTTTCAGCTGCGTCCAAAGTTGATTTGCCTTTTGCGCCAAGCAAATCGTATCTCAAAAAAACACCTCAGCAAAATGCAGTGTCCACTCATAAATCATCAACTAAAATAGAAAACATATCTGTCGAAGCAGATAAAAAAGAAAATTCCATTCCAACAGATAAAGTAACAGCCGCGCCCGAGCGTGGATTCGCCAAGGCAAGAGCGCGATTGCTGGCCGCACTTTCGGGTGAAATTGCACCTCTTCCTCCTGCAGCAAAGGTGCATTCAGTAGAAAAAAAGAGTGCAGTTTCAATTCAGAATGTTATTTCAGAAAATCACAACCAACAAATCCCCTCCGAAAAAATTAAAATTTCTAAAATTGAAAAACCCGTTCAGAAATCCTCAGATAAAGACACCACTCCCGGTGGACTTCAGCTGGACCCTTGGCAAAGAGAAGCGCTAGATCACTTGCTTGCCGACCGAAATGTTGTTGTGGATGCTCCAACATCAGCCGGAAAAACAAGAGTTATTGAAGCACTGCTAGAACACCAAATGAAACTTGGTGTTAAAATGATTTATACGAGTCCAGTTAAAAGTTTATCAAACGACAAATACCGCGAATTTGTAGAGAAATACGGCAAAGATAAAGTTGGCATCAACACGGGCGACTTTAAAGAAAATTTAAGTGCACCTATTGTGCTTGCTACGCTTGAAACATACCGTAACAGTTTATTGGGCGTTGAACCCAATATGTCGCGTCGCACAGTTGTGTACGATGAATACCATTACCTGCAAGATGAATCGCGAGGCAGCGCATGGGAAGAATCTTTAATTCTCACTCCTAAAGAATCTCAAGTGGTATTATTGTCTGCAAGTGTTCCAAATGCAGAAGACTTCGCCTCTTGGATTCAATCTTTAAATGGAAAAGAATGTCGTGTTGTTCGCGTCACAAAACGTCCTGTTCCATTGGTAGACCTCGTCTTTTTAAAAGGACACGGATGGGTCTTTCCGGAATTGCTCAATATCACTCAAGCAGAATCAGCGGAGATTAAAAAAATAAATCGGGCCATGGCAAACGATCGTTCGCGTCGTTTTCGAAAGGGCAACCGATTTTCTGTCTTTGTTCCTCCCATAAATAAAGCACTTGAAGCAGAATTAGGGCCTGTGGTTGTTTATGCCGGTCGCCGTGCCGATGTCGAAGCTGTTGCGGTGGCACTGTCCAAAGAAATCACTTCTCCCTTTAAAGCTGCAGATGCTGAACGTTTGAACAATCGTCTCGAACATTTATCTGGCTGGGATCACGTTCCTGCCGATTTACAACGTCTCATTAGGCGCTATGGAATCGCTTTCCACCACAGCGGAATGATTCCTCCCGGGCGTGTGGCCATTGAGTCTCTTCTGAAAGAAGGATTGTTGCGCGTTTGCACGGGAACTATGGGTATCAGTTTGGGTGTGAATTTTGCTGTGAGATCTGCTCTTGTTTCCGATGAAAGTCGCCCCAGTGAAAATGGCGAAACACGTTATAGCAATAGCGAAGTCTTGCAGATGTTGGGCCGGGCCGGGCGCCGTGGGCACGACAAACAAGGGTTTTCATTGTGGCTTAATTTAGGGCGTTACTTTGAACAAAAGCCCCGAGAACGTGAAGCATGTCGCAGTTCCCTTAAATTTGATCCCACAACTGTTCTGGGAATCTTGGGTCAAACAGAAGATTTTTCCTATTTGTCTGAGTTTTATCGTAAATCTTTTTTTATGCGGGGGCGGGATCCTCGCGAAGTTTTGGTTGAAGATCATACTTTAATTCACTCCTATTTGTACAAAACAAATGGCATCGAAACTTTGCCATGTACCGATGTTCCAACCACTTACACAAAATTTTTAGAAGGCAAACAGCGTTCTAATATTGAGTGTTACAAATGCGATTCCCGTAAAGTGTGTCACGATCTTATGGCTACGGCGCGTGGGAGCGTTTTACAGCGCATTGTAAAACATCTTCAACTTGTGAAGGCTCTTGAAGGTCCTAAACCCACTAAATTTGGCAATTTGGCCCGTCATTTTCCGCAAGCAGGCGGGCTCATAATTGCCCGCTGGATTGCAGATGGGCAAATGAATGCGGGTAATTTTAAAAAGTATATTCCAGCAATGGCAATGTTTTCATCTGCGCATTTTAAAGAAATCCCTGAAACGTTTGTCGACGTTAAATTTTTGAAAAGTCTCGAAGTCCCAAAGCTCATCGAAAAATTCTATCCCGAAGAAATGTTTCCCGAGCTCTACGACGAACGCGACAATCGCTTTGCACGCGATGGTCAAGAAAAAGAAAAGGCAAAAGTTTTCCGCGAATTTAATATTGGAGCGGCTTCAATTGTTTCCGGTTGGCTCGATAAAAAATTGAGCTGGGACACTTTGGTAGAAGAACATTCTTCTAAATATTTTTCTGCTGGCGATTGTATGATGGTGTTGTTTCGGGTTTCTACTTTTTTACAAAGCTGCGCGCGGCTTCGGAATATAGATCCGCAATTGGCAGAATTAGCAAGAGAAAGTATGAATTTATTATTGCGTGAGCCTCTCGATGCGCGGCATCGGATGCTGCAAGAAGAGGAAGAAAAAAAACAAGCTGAAGAACTCGAGGCAGAAACCCAGCCAAATCAGTAGTGCGTATCGTTATGAAATAGTTTCAAGTGTATGATCCTTGACACCTCCACGTGTGCGGTAGGTGTATTTGAAACTATCCTCATCTGGTGGGCTGGATTGATTTGAACTTCCACAGAAACGAATTGCAACAAACCCAGAGTTTTGGGTTGCCTCAAAGTTGCTTTTCTGCCCGCATCAAAAAGGACTGCGGATGTACGCTTTCACTCTTGTTTTTGATCCACATTTTAAACTCGACGCGCTTACGGCCCCATTTGTGTCTCAAGGGTTGGTTGTTGTCAGAAACCTCCTAGAAGCCGAAGTGCGTTGGGCTGCTGGTCCTGTTTTTATTTCTATACTGGCGGTACAATGCTCTTAATTTAGGGATTTTGAAATTCCAAACCAAACAAATTTTTTTGGGCTAATTGAGTCGAAGGTATTTCTAAAACTAAAAAATTTAGTCGT
>JAYTOT010000021.1:0-2728 GCA_043747645.1 Pseudomonadota bacterium
ACGACTAAATTTTTTAGTTTTAGAAATACCTTCGACTCAATTAGCCCAAAAAAATTTGTTTGGTTTGGAATTTCAAAATCCCTAAATTAAGAGCATTGGTCTTCGAGTACAGAAAAATAATTTTTGATAGTTTTTTCGTCTGTACCAACATCAAGTGCGATGTTTAAAAATGAAACTATTTTTCCGTTGTTTTGCGCGGCCACTTCTAAAAATCTTCTGAATGGTTCCAAATTGCGTACGAGTTGTTCTTCCCAAACCTCTTCTTTGAGATAGGTTTGCCCATACGAGCGCAGAATAGCTGCTTTTTCGATTTCATTTTTTGAGTTTACAACAAAGGGTAGTGAACCCCAACGCAAAGTGGATTCAAGGTCAAACAGATTGGTCATTTCAAGATGTGTGAGCGGAAATAAGCTGTTTACGAGTGCTCGGCCAGCTAATAAATTTGCGCCGCCTGCTTTTAGTTTTCGAGCACTTGAGCCTGTCAGTGCAAATTTTAGCGCCGCATTTTCGATGAGCCGATGCACAGTATCGAGCATTCTAGGGAGTTTTTGCACCTCATCGATGACTACCCACTCAATCTGAATTTTCGACTGTGCCAAACGTTGTTCAAGCAAATTATGATTTTTGGCAAACGCGTCTTCTTCATCCAGATTGAGGAGGTCAATCTAAAGTACGTCTGGTCGGTCTGAAAAAAGACTTTTGAGTAGGGTGCTTTTTCCAGTTCCGCGAGCGCCGAACAGAAAAAAACTGTGTGATAATAAAGGATTGAGTTGTCTCACGAACATGTTCCGCTTTTGGACGCCATTTTCGGAGTGTGGTCTGGTTAAATTTAAAAGGAAAGAATCTGGTCCTTTCTTTTTTAACAGCAGCTGACAACTATTCAGCCTCATGGGCCATACGGAGTTGCTAAAAAGTTTCAAATTATTAATCTGATGTTAATTTATTATTGCTTTTGCCGATATGAAATGAGAATGTGGGAGGAGGGAGTTCTTGAATGCCGATTCAGCAGACACCAAAATTCAAACTTGAAGATGTAAAGAGAATTATTGAAGATTTTGTAAAAGGGAAAGATGATGCGATCTTTTTTTCCGCAAAAACGAGGTCTCTCAATTGCGTCATGGAAGTTTTGGAGTGTGATTTAAAAGAAGCGAAGAAATTCATTTTGACTGGCATGCTGAAACTCGAAGAAGGAGATTTTGCGTGCCGCGGGGTGCAGTGGAATACAACTATGGACACTTATGGCCTGGAAAATTATCAAGAGCATAATTGGTATGTGAAATTTTCTATCTGCGATGAAGATGGAGGGTACATTGAACAGGTTTCTTTTCACCCTGTTGAACAAGTGCTTCGTTTGCAAAATGGGCGAGTTCTTCACGTTACATATAAGGAAACAAAAGTATGAAAAAAAGAGATTTTTCTCATGCCCAATGTGGTGAGTGTGGTGAAAGGCAGTTTATTTATAAGAATTTGAAAGATAGCTATAAAACCAGATGGAAAGATTTTCCAAAAATCACAATTTCGGTTGATTTCACCGCTTGGGAATGTCAGATTTGTAAGAATGTCGCATTCAGTGGTAGCGATTTAGACAGTCTTGATAATGCTGCAAATGAATCAATTAGAAGCCAGGCATCTGCATTTATTGAAGTCATTAAATCGCGAAGTAAAATCACTTCAAAAAAACTATCAACAATTCTTGGCGTATCACCAGAGTATTTATCAGTCATAAATTCGAAAACCAAGACTCCTTCGTTTCAACTTTGGAATTTATTAAGAGTTATTTCTCAGGATCCTTGTGGTATGGTCGCACGTTTTGATCCCAATGAGTCGAAATCAGACATTATTGTTTCAGCTTAAGAATCTAGAGCCGTACCCTGGAATTTCATTATGACAGACTCTGCCTTTGAGGAGGTCAATTCAAAGTACGTCTAGTCGGTCTGAAAAAAGACTCTTGAGTAGGGTGCTTTTTCCAGTTCCGCGAGCGTCGAACAGAAAAAAAACTATGTGATAATAGAGGATTGAGTTGTCTTACGAGCATGTTCCGCTCCTGGACGCCATTTTCGGGGTGTGGTCTGGTTAATTTTAAAAGGAAAGAATCTGGTCTATTTTTTTTTAACAGCAGCTGACATCTATTCTGATCAATTCCAGTGTTGAAAAAGTTTGCCGGTAGGTGTCGGATTAAAGAATGCGCTAACAACCCAGGATGGCACGACGAACCCCTCAAAGGCCAACGACTAGGGCAGCGCTCTATTCGTTTAAGCATTAAATGGCGTGCATTTTATTGATCCATGCGATTGGTTCAAAACCTTCGCCTTTAGGCGAGGCGCTTTAGCATGTTCCCCTTTATGGTATAGCATGTATGAACGCTCCTTTGGCCAGAGTCAAAGGAGCGTTCATAGTGAAAGATTATCGCAAAGGCAGCCATTCAGTGTTCGATATTACGTATCATTTTGTTTGGATAACAAAGTACCGGTACCCGGTGCTCAAAGGCGATTTTGCGGTTAGAATTCGAGATATAGTGAGAGAAGTCTGCATGGCGTGCGATGTTAAGATACTTAAGGGAGTTGTTTCAAAAGATCACGTCCACCTTTTGGTATCATGTCCGCCCACAATTGCTCCCAGTAAATTGGTACAAATGATGAAAGGAAAATCATCATTTCGAGTGCAACAAGAATTTCCAGAAATACGCAAACGTTATTGGGGGCAGCATATTTGGGCTCGAGGATATTTC
>JAYTOT010000022.1:0-7388 GCA_043747645.1 Pseudomonadota bacterium
ACGACTAAATTTTTTAGTTTTAGAAATACCTTCGACTCAATTAGCCCAAAAAAATTTGTTTGGTTTGGAATTTCAAAATCCCTAAATTAAGAGCATTGCGTGCTGGCTCATCGACAGTCGATGTTCAGAACAAACCGTGGGCATTACAGCCACAAGTTTCACAACTTGGGTAGGTCGTACTGAAACAGGCAATGATGTAAATTTAGAATATATTGTGGGTCAAAACCGTTTTGAAATCACACATGCAGGTTATATTACAGATTTACCTTGTAATTAATGTTCTGCTTCTGCGATTGGTATAGTTAGCCGTTTTATGCGATTTATAAATTGAATTTGTTTTTGATTTTTTCAATATCGTTCATTGAAAATATTTCTTGTGCGCCCGTGTCGAGCCATTTGACAGAGAATGTGTTGTTTTTCAACTCATCGTCTCCTCTAAATGCAATGGCCCGGGCGCCATTGCGTTCTGCCGCTTGTATTTGTTTGCCGAATTTTGTTGCCGTAACGCAGGTTTCGATATTTAAATTTAATTTTCTGAGTTCGTCTGCCAGTTGCAAACTAGCAACTCTGTCTGCTTCAGAAAACCGAACCACACAAATATCTGTTTGTTTTTTGAGGTCTGGTATGAGTTTGTGCACTTCTAAATAATTAATGAGTGCTACGTCACTCACGCCGTAACCCACTCCTGGCAGCGAATCGACGCCAAAAGATTCTAATAAATTATCGTACCTGCCGCCGCCAAACAATGCGCGGCGATTTTCGGGAGCTGTGTCGAATATTTCAAAAACAAGGCCTGTGTAGTATTCAAATCCACGCATAATGCCTGGTGAAAACTTTAAATATTGTGGGTCTATCACTTGACTCAAAATTTCAAACCGCTTGATAAGTTGCCCAATGTGTTCTTGGTGCTCGCCTAATAATTTTTGTGCTTGTTCTAAATTTGAACTTAAAAATAATTCTAATTGAGTGAGTTGAAGCTCTGTTAATTCTAGCTTTTGGCCTTCAATTGTAAATTCTTCTGCGGTCATTTTATCGCGTTTGTCGAGCAAACGCATCATGGCCGATTTGTGTGTTTCTGGAATTTGGAGAACACGATATAAAAAGTCGTTCACCACGCCTCGGTGATTGATAAGCACTTCAAAAGACCCTTTGGGCCCACCAAAAGAATTCATGAGTGCAACGCAAGTTAAAATAATTTCTAGGTCTTCATCAATTGATAGTCCGCCCAAAATATCGACATTTAATTGATCAAATTCTCTAAACCTGCCGCGCTGCGGACGTTCAAAACGCATGCAAGTTGGAATACTATACCACCTTATCGGCCGCGGAAGTTCTTTGCATTTTTGTGCCACCATTCGCGCTAAAGTGGGGGTCATTTCGGGACGAATTGCTAAAGTGCGTTGTCCTTTGTCAACAAAGGAATAAAGTTGCTCGCGCACAATTTCTTCGCTCGATTTTGCGGCATAAAGTTCGAGTGGTTCTAAAATGGGGCCCTGGTATTCTTCGTAACCAAACTGGTGCATGACTGTGTGAATGTGTTTGTAAATGTAATTTCGGACGCGTTGATTGTCAGGAAAAAAGTCGCGTGTTCCGCGGTAACCTTGAGTCGAAAGTATTTTTTGATCGGCTGTCATGAATCTCCCTGAAGCAATCAAGATGGAGCAAAACTCCCAGTGGTGTGGACGTACCTTGTCCATTTAAGCTATAACCCCCCGTCCTCGGTTTTCGCAACCACTTCGCAGATACGGAAGCGTACATGAATGCTCACTGCTCTCAATGGGATCTCGACTCTTCACGCCTTCCAAAACACGTTGGCATCATTATGGATGGCAATGGCAGATGGGCCACAGCTGCGCGATTGCCTCGCGTGGCAGGACACCGCAAAGGTGTAGAACGCGTCAAAGAAATAACAGAACTCGCCGGAAATTTGGGCATATCGGCCCTCACACTTTTTGCATTTTCAGACGAAAACTGGCGCCGACCAGAAGAAGAAGTTGGCGCACTTATGGGGTTGCTTCGTTGGTATTTACGAGCTGAAAGTGAACGCATTATAAAAAAGAATGTTCGTTTTAGGGTTATTGGCGACAGGCGCAAGCTTTCTAACGACATTATGGAGCAGGTTTTAGCACTCGAAGAAGACACGCGAAACAACACGGGAATGTGGCTTTCAGTTGCACTAAGCTATGGCGGTCGTGGCGAAATATTGCGTGGAGTAAGGCGCGCTGTAGCTGCGGTTCAAGCAGGTGATTTATTTCCAGACGACATCGACGAAGAATTTTTTGAAAATCAGCTCGACACTGCAGGTTTGCCTGCACTCGATATGCTCATCCGAACCAGCGGTGAATTCCGTATTAGTAATTTTTTATTGTGGCAAGCTGCCTATGCAGAATTATTTTTTGAAGCTGCATTTTGGCCCGATTTCGACAGCGAAAAATTTGTGCATTGTTTAAAAAGTTTTGCTGGCAGAGAGCGACGATTCGGACTCACACCCGAACAATTGAGCCGCGAAAAGCATGTGGCAACCGTTGCCGAAGCTCCAGAAAAATCAAAATCTCAGTCGACATCAATTTTTAGAAGATCGGCAGTTCGAAAATGAATATTCTTTCGATGATTTTTACCAATCCCATGGTGGCGTTCATCTTGTTGGTGGGCGTCATTGTTTTTGTGCACGAAATGGGCCATTTTTTAATGGGCCGACTTATGGGCGTAGATGTTGAAGAATTTAGTCTGGGTTTTGGCCCTCGGGCTGTGGGATTCAAACGCGGAATAACAGATTATCGCATTTGCTGGTTACCTTTGGGTGGCTACGTTCGTTTTTTTGGCGCAGAATTAGGCAAAGAAATTCCAGTTGAATTACTAGAAAAATCAATCACAACTTGTAAACTTTATAAGCGCGCACTTATTTCTGCCGCGGGGCCTTTGGCCAATTTTGTGTTGAGTTTTTTTGTTATGGTTGTATTGTCGCAAATTGGTTTGCCGCATCAGGCGCCGATATTGTCGATGGTTTCAGGCTCCGTGGCGGAACAAGCAGGGTTAAAATCGGGCGATAGGGTTTTAAGTATTGATGGCGAAGCAGTTGTCACTTGGCAAGATTTAATCCGCATTGTAACGCAATCTGCAGGTAAAGCCCTCGTTTTTAAAGTGGATCGCAATAATCAATCTGTAGATGTTACGGTCACTCCTAGGCTCGATGCATCGCAAAGTCCTTTTGGCGACACTATAAAAGTAGGGCGCATTGGAGTCACTCCGTACCAGTCTGATTCCGTTTTAGTGGTAAATCCCCAAGGCATTTTATCTGCGGCTGGCTTTCAAACTGGTGATAAAGTATTGGCAATTGACGCTAAACCAGTGAAGTCTATCTATGCCGTTGAAGCGGCTGTGGGTGCATTTTTAAATAACACCCTCGACGAAGAATTGTTTTTAAAATCCGGTGCGCGGTTCTCGCAAAAATCAGTTCAATTTGAAGTACAGAGATCTGGGGCCGCAAATGCGGACGCGCTAGAAAAATTGTTTTCGCAAAAAACGCAAAAAAGTGCGCAATTGAAAAATAATGACGAAGTTCAAAAAATCGAGACTATTAAACTGACACTTGACTCGTCGATACCAGCAATTTTGGCTTGGAAAGAACTTACTGCGAAAAAACTATCGGAAGGTGTTACTTTAGAATCGCCGCGCGCTTTGGTTTCTACAGACCTTATGTTTAAAGATTTTGAAAGTTTAAAGAGAGGCGATAAAAAACTTTCCACAGTGGAAGAACTTAAAAATTGTGGTCTTAAATCTGGCGATACCATAGTAAAAATAAATCAAAAAAGTGTTGCAGCATCGCCTGCCGATTTAGGAATGGCACTCGAAAACGCGCAAAGTTTGTTATCGCCAGAAACTAAAAGCTTTGATTTAACTTTGGCAGTGCTTGGATTTAAAGATTCAGTTCGCCAGTTAAACTGCAAATTACCCGTGCGCTCTGGCAAAGATGCTTTCAACCGGCCTCAAATGCAATTTGATTTTCCTTTGTCGTTTGTCACTCATGGCCTTCCTCCTGAGTCGGTAATAGTTAAGAGTGCATCGCTTTTGCAAGCATTTTCAGATGGAGCGACCGCTAGTTTTGAGCAGGCGACATCTATTTTTAATGGCATTCGCAAGCTTGTCACAGGCTCTATTCCTCTGAGTAATTTAGGTGGACCCATTGCAATTGCGCGTGTGGCTGGCGACGCTGCTCAGGGCGGATTTATAGTATTTGCTCTTACAATTTCTTGGATGAGTATAAATATTGGCATGCTAAACTTGTTACCTTTGCCTGTTTTTGATGGCGGCACATTGCTGATGCAGGGAGTAGAAGCCGCTTACGGAAAACCGTTGCCTTTGGGTGTTCAGCAAAAAGTTCAAACTGTGGGCGTAGCAATAATCATGATTCTTTTTGTAGTTGTTTTTTACAACGATATATTGCGATTGTTTAACTCATAGGTGTGAAAATGAAATGGCCGAACAAATCGTAGAAATAAATCTCGGACAAAGTGCAGTGGCCATTTTAACTCACCGCAGAGGAGTTGGAATTTTAATTGCACGCGAAGGCCAATATTTGCAAACTATTGCAGAATGCGCTGATCTAGAACAAAACTTATGCGAAAATGACACGAATTTGCACTCGAACACCCATGGAATGCTCGGGTTTTCGTGCACAACAACGGCCGAAAAATTGGCGTTTTTGTACCAGAGAATATTAACGCACATGCAATTAAACGACTGTGATATTCACCAAATGATTGTGGGCATGGGGCCCGGTTCTTTTACCGGGTTGCGATTGGGTTGTGCATTTGCAAATGGACTCGCTTTGGGGCGCCCCAGGCCGCTTTTTGGCATGCCATTGTTAAGCGATCGTGGCGATAATTTTACGGGGCTGGTTGATCAGCAAGATTTTAAATTGGCCCTCAATCATTTTCCGCTCTGTTTTGTGTCTGTAAATGGCTTTTTTGTGCCCGCGTACGGAAAAGAGCCTGGTCCTGTGCTAAAACTTCAAGGCTTGCTTTAATAAATTAAAAGGAAATAAAAATGGTTGCACAAGTTTCAGAGAAGCATGCTGATGGAGGCAAAATTGCCTCAGGGCCCAAAAATCGAAAGGGCGTAAAGGCCTCTATTTATTTATTGCCAAATATGATTACTGCGGCTTCGCTTTTTTTTGGTTTTTTAGCCATGAAATTTGGCATCGAAGCGCGGTTTTTTCCTGATGGCGGAATAACCTTCGACCATGCGGCATATGCCATAATTGCAGCTGCAATATGCGACGGGCTCGATGGCAGTGTGGCTCGCCTCACTCACACTCAAAGTAATTTTGGCGTGCAACTCGACAGTCTTTGCGACCTCGTTTCGTTTGGCGTGGCGCCAGCTTTGCTCATGTATAATTACGCATTGCACGATTTGGGCAGACTCGGGTTTGCAGGATGTTTTATTTACGCTGCGTGCGGTGCACTGCGATTGGCTCGATTTAATGTTCAGAGTTCTGTAGGCAAAGCGGGCGGAAATTTTGCAGGTATTCCTATTCCAATGGCAGCAATGCCCATTTCGGTATTTATATTGGCGCAAACTGAATTGCGTGGCTGGACGAGCAGCAATAATTACAGTCCTATGTTTGTTCAGGCAGCAAATTATTTAACTTTGCCAAATGTGCGCAACACATTTATTTTAATAATGATTTATTGTTTGGCTCTAGGTATGGTATCGACGTTCGAATATATTAGCACCAAAAAAATGCGCTTGCCAAAACGCAAGCCATTTCGTTTTTTAGCTGTGTTACTTTCTTCGCTAGCATTGCTATTTGCTTTTGAATTCACAATAACTGTAGCGTTATTTTTACTTATTTATTTTTTACACGGCCCCGTAATGTGGTTGTTTTTTAAGCGCGATAAAAGCAAAGAAGACGACGAATTGTTTTCAGTAGATGACGACGAAGAGGAACAAGCATGAATTTATTGACTCTCGGAATAGTGGGCGCAACAGGTATGGTTGGGCAAACTGCCATAGATATTTTATGGGATATGGAATGCGGCGATATTCCTTTTTGTTCCGAATATAAAATTGAGACCATTAAGTTATTTGCATCAAAGTCGTCGGCAGGAAAACGCATTAATTATGGCAAAAAATCGCTTGTAGTTTCTGAAACGACACTTGCAGGTTTGTTAGAATGCGATGCTGTTTTATTTGCCGCTGAAGCTGCGATTTCGACTCAATTCATTCCACAATTGGCTACTGCAGGAGTTTTGTGCATCGATAAATCTTCGGCTTACCGCGAATCCGCAGATGTGCCTTTAGTTGTTCCCGAAGTGAATGCGCACTGTTTGTCGCCGCAAAAATTACTCCAGTTTCCAGTGGTGGCAAATCCCAATTGTTGTTCTACTCCGCTTACAGTGGCTTTAAAACCTTTGCTCGATGCCTTTGGATTGCAACGTGTAGTGGTCGATACCTACCAAAGTGTTTCTGGAGCAGGCAAGGGCGGCATGGATGCCTTGAGTGAAGAGTCGAAAAATTTTTTCACACGCGAAGATTTGAATCCCGAAGGGTCAGCTATTTTTCCTAAACCTATTGCCTTTAATGTTATGCCTTTTGTGGCAAAAATATTAGAAAACGGTGATACGGACGAAGAGTCTAAAATTAAATTTGAAACAAAAAAAATTCTAGACTTACCAAAACTTTTAATTTCAGCCACCAGTGTGCGCGTGCCTACATATGTGGGTCATGCGGAGGCTGTTACTTTACAACTTTCTAAACCAGCGAGTTTGGCTGCAGTGCGCGCTTGTTTGGCAGGAGCTCCCGGTGTGATTTTTGTCGATGAGTTTCTTGCGTCTTCACCAGAAGCCGACGACGATGTTGACGTCACACATTTTGCGACGCCCCGAGACGTGCAAGGCAAAAATGCCGTGTACGTGAGCCGTGTGCGCAACGCAGAAATTTTTGAAAACGGATTTGCGCTTTGGATTGTTGCTGACAATCTTCGTAAGGGAGCTGCATTAAATGCCATTCAAATATTGAATGAGTGTTGTGCAAATGGTCTTATTACGGCGCTTCGCACTCGTCGCAAGGAGTTGAGTTGATGTCTGTACGTTTTATTTCTTTGACCCCTGTCAGACTTTTTGCTTTAGCTAGCTTTGGTATTTATTTAAGCTCTTGTGGTGGCCCTGAGCTCACCAATGTTCCTCATATAGAGGGAATGCAAGAATTTGCGGAAACTGCAACAGGTGATACATTCGATTATAATAAATTGACTTTATCAAATACGACGGGCCAAATTAATACCATATCTCCTTCTGTTTTGCCCGAAAAAGGTAAGGCATTTCGAGGCACAGATATTACTTTAACTTCTTACGTTACGCTTAAAGTAACAGACCAAGCTTTTCCAT
>JAYTOT010000023.1:0-1641 GCA_043747645.1 Pseudomonadota bacterium
TGTAGAAACTTGAACTGGGCTCTGGTTTGTTTGTGGAACAATTCCCAAAGCCAATTGGCGGTATTCTACTTTAGGCAGAACAATAAATGGTGCACTGCCGGGGTTAATAACAATGACTTCTGCAGGGCTGGGCTCTAAAAGTTTGAATATATCTTGGCCTCTGACGCCTACGTAATGTCCGCCTTCGGCACGCCAGCGCCTTGCTGCAGCAGCACTTGTAAATGCAGATGCAAACTGCATATTTGCTGAATTAGTGAGAATGGCCACATTGATTTGGCTGGGGTCTTGCGAGGTATTTGCGTCAGCGCCTTCTGCGCCCTCTGCAGGTTCGGCCAAAGCTAAAAGGAGATCTGAAAACAGTAATTCTTGATAGACTTTGCGACGAGTTTCTGGGTTATCGTTGCGAGCATTTTCAATCATTGCTTGTTCTAAATAAAGAGCAGGTGAGGGTTCGTCTTCTTTTGAACTAGCTCCTGCACGAACAGCCTCGGGGGCTTCTTTTGCTTCGGGAGTTTTAAGTTCTTCTATGGGCGCAACTTGTAAACTAGTGCGACCGGTTTCGTTTTTCTTACCAAACAATTGTTTCAATACCATGGGTTCACCTTTTTGCGAGAAATGCCAGACATGAGAATGCTACGGCAAACCCAGGTTGGCAAGGCTACGGGTGAAGACATCTGATATTTGCAACAAAAAAAGATTCAGTTTTTGCGAAACTATGAAGCTTCTTTGAGCTCTGATTGCACTTCTGTGGGCTTTGGTTTGCTCTTGGTTAAAAAATTCTGATGAAGGCTGGTCATAGGTGTGCCCGTATTTGAACTCACAAAAACTTGTTCATTGTCTTTGAATCGTGTTCTAAATATCACATCAACTAATGGTGAAATAAGCCCATAGTTACCATCAAATCGGGCGTGGTGCATGGCATGACCAGTTGGGGAATTCAAAATGTTTCTCATAAAAGATGTGCCAAGTATTTTTGGGTAAAATTCAATATTTAAATGTCCGAATATATTGAACACATCGTTAATTAGCATGCAAATAGCAATTGTCGGCAAAGAGGTCGAACCGAATATTGCCGTAATAAAAACAAATGGAAGCATGAATCCGGTGAACAAAATGACACGTTCTAAAAAACTGAATGATGCCGAAGTGATGGGTTGCGCTACGTGGGCAATATGATGCGCACGGTGAATCCAATAAAATGCTTTGGTGTGCAGTGCTCTGTGGGTTAAGTAAAAATACACTTCAAAAAATATGAAATGTGCAACCACTGTGAGCGCAATTTTGCCTGCCGATTCCGCAGCTGTTGAAACCAGCGCAAAATGTATGAGTGCTGCAAAAACCAATGAGTCAAAAATAAAAGTCCAATGCGACTGTTTGAGTTCGCGAACAAACTGGTTTTTGACCAGCGGCACTTTATATATGACCTGGCTTTGTCCGCGTTGAGACTTGGCGTAAGCCATTCCAATAAGGATTACCGCACTGCGCTGCACCAACAAATAGGCGCAAGTGCCTAAAATGAGCGCGGGAATCGATAAATGAGCAATAGATTCTATCATAAGCCCCTCCATGCGTAAAAGTCCTGCAAAATCTGCACACTTCTTTTTCGATTTTTTTGCAAAAAACTTGAGTCTAAATTGACGC
>JAYTOT010000024.1:0-1641 GCA_043747645.1 Pseudomonadota bacterium
TGTAGAAACTTGAACTGGGCTCTGGTTTGTTTGTGGAACAATTCCCAAAGCCAATTGGCGGTATTCTACTTTAGGCAGAACAATAAATGGTGCACTGCCAGGGTTAATAACAATGACTTCTGCAGGGCTGGGCTCTAAAAGTTTAAATATATCTTGGCCTCTGACGCCAACGTAATGTCCGCCTTCGGCACGCCAGCGTCGCGCTGCGGCAGCGCTTGTAAACGCAGAAGCAAACTGCATATTTGCCGAATTTGTGAGAATTGCCACATTAATTTGGCTGGGGTCTTGTGAGGTATTTGCGTCAGCGCCTTCTGCGCCCTCTGCAGGTTCGGCCAAAGCCAAAAGAAGGTCTGAAAATAGTAATTCTTGATAGACTTTACGACGAGTTTCTGGGTTATCGTTGCGAGCGTTTTCAATCATTGCTTGTTCTAAATAAAGAGCAGGTGAGGGTTCGTCTTCTTTTGAACTAGCGCCTGCACGAACAGCCTCGGGGGCTTCTTTTGCTTCGGGAATTTTGAGTTCGTCCATGGGAGCAACTTGTAAACTAGTGCGACCGGTTTCGTTTTTCTTACCAAACAATTGTTTCAATACCATGAGTTCACCTTTTTGCGAGAAATGCCAGACATGAGAATGCTACGGCAAACCCGGGTTGGCAAGGCTACGGGTGAGGACATCTGATATTTGCAACAAAAAAAGATTCAGTTTTTGCGAAACTATGAAGCTTCTTTGAGCTCTGTTTGCACTTCTGTGGGCTTTGGTTTGCTCTTGGTTAAAAAATTCTGATGAAGGCTGGTCATGGGTGTGCCCGTATTTGTACTCACAAAAACTTGTTCATTGTCTTTGAATCTTGTTCTAAATATCACATCAACAATAGGGGAAATAAGTCCGTAATTTCCGTCGAATCTGGCGTGGTGCATAGCGTGCCCAGTTGGCGAGTTTAATATATTTCTAATAAATGAGGTGCCAAGTATTTTTGGGTAAAATTCAATATTTAAGTGTCCAAAAACATTAAATACGTCATTTATGAGCAAGCAAATAGCAATAGTTGGCAAAGAGGTCGAACCGAAAATCGCGGTAATAACCACAAATGGAAAGATGAATCCCGAAAATAAAATGACACGTTCTAAAAAGCTGAATGATGCCGAAGTGATGGGTTGCGAAACGTGCGCAATATGATGAGCGCGGTGAATCCAATAAAATGCTTTGGTGTGCAGTGCTCTGTGGGTTAAGTAAAAATACACTTCAAAAAAAATGAACTGTGCCGTCACTGTCAATACCATTTTGCCAGTCGATTCCGCAGCTGTTGAAACCAGCGCAAAATGTATGAGCGCGGCAAAAACCAAGGAGTCAAAAATAAAAGTCCAATGCGATTGTTTGAGTTCGCGCACAAACTGGTTTTTGGCCAGTGGCACTTTGTAAATAACCTGGCTTTGCCCGCGTTGAGACTTGGCGTAAGCCATTCCAATCAGGGTTAGGGCGCTGCGCTGCACCAACAAATAGGCGCAAGTGCCTAAAATGAGTGCGGGAATCGATAAATGAGAGATAGATTCTATCATAAGCCCCTCCATGCGTAAAAGTCCTGCAAAATCTGCACACTTCTTTTTCGATTTTTTTGCAAAAAACTTGAGTCTAAATTGACGC
>JAYTOT010000025.1:0-1132 GCA_043747645.1 Pseudomonadota bacterium
ATTTCATTTTCTTTTAATAATCGGTTACTTCCAGCCACTTTGACACTTTCGATTTAAAATTCTTTCTTCAGTTTCGGTTTTGGTTGGCCGACATTAAGGAGCGGCTGGGCAGAGGAGGCTTTTTATGTCAGGTTTATGGCAAAGAGCCCGTTCTGGTCGCATTAAGGTAACAGGCTGAGCGCAGCTATAAAGGAACTCAGATGGCCGCCCAAAGCGAAGAGCCGGGCATAAAAGCGAATGTAATTGTGGTGGAAGACCTCATCTCCATGCGCAAGGCCATACGACGCATATTAGACCACGATGGTCTTTTTAATATTGAAGAGTTTTCTTCTGCAAAGGAAGCCATAGAGTATCTTAAAAATCATTCTGTAGATTTAGTTATTGCAGATATTTTTATGCCAGGCGGATCTGGGTGGGATATATTAAGATACATTCGCGGTCGTAGCATGGCTAGCGACACTCCAATCTTGTTTTTAACAGGTGAAGCGACCAAAGACGACATAGTTTATAGTATTGACAAAGGCGTAGATGGCTATCTTATAAAGCCATTTGAAGCAACAGATTTACTGGCAAACGTAAAAAATATTCTCGAGAAATTCCGCAATCCCCAGCAGCGTGAATTGCAAATAAGGCAGGCAGAGTCGTGTTTTATAAAAAAAGATTTTGCGCAAGCAGAGTCGATATTTTCAAATTTGCATTCTGCATTTCCACAATCGGCTCGTATTTGTGTGGGCCTCGCTCAAGCTGTTGCTGTTTTAGGAAAGAAAGATTTGGCGTTTCAATTGTTGGATGAGTCTATCAGGCTTTCGCCAATCTATTTTAATGCCTATGCTGTAAAAGCAGATTTATTATTGGGGTTAGGCCAGACAGACGAGGCAATTGAATATATTCTAAAGGAATTGACAATAAACGGCAAACAGCCGCAACGTCGTATTTTACTTTCGGAACTCTTTTGTGGACGCGGAGATAACGTTGCAGCGGCTGAGCAATTGCGGCAAGCTTTGTTAGACGACCCGCGAGATGAAGAAGTGCTCATCCGAAATGCAGAATTTTTATTTGGAATTGGCGAAACAGAGAAGTCGATTTTGGCATTTTTAAAAGCACGTCGAAAAGTGCCTCATTGCACACGTGC
>JAYTOT010000026.1:0-1593 GCA_043747645.1 Pseudomonadota bacterium
CGGCCACGTTGTTTGAGTATATTTAAAAAATGCGTCACCATTATGACATCTCCTGTGCATCAAAACCCAAATGCTATCGTAATTTTTTAAGGTTTGCACGCGGGAGAAAAAATGAATTTTTCACAGTCAGCCACTGTTGTACCAATCTCTCGACGTTGCCCTGCCGCAAGAATTGTATATGCCGACGAATTTCACGAATTTGTATTGCGCCCATTGGATTTAAGCGATGCAAAGAGCGTTTTTAATGCCGTTGAAATCTCTTTGCCAGCGCTTAAAGAATTTCTACCATTTGCCCATTTACCAAACACATTTGATTCACAACTCACTCGCATTAAAAGAGCACGAAGAGAATATTTGGAAGGTAAAGATTTTTCTATGGGTTTGTTTTGCAATAAAACTGAAAAATTTATTTGCAGCGCCGGATTGCATCCTATTTTAAAATACAATCCTAATGCCCTCGATTTAAGCTATTGGGTAAGCAGCGACTTTGCCAATAAAGGATTTGCCACTTTGGTCAGCAAGATTTTGATTTACTATGCATTTCGATTTTTGGAATGCCCGCGATTGCAAATATCACACGACGAAAACAATTCTGCAAGCGCTAAAGTGGTACAAAAATGTGGATTTGAAAAAGAAGGTAAATTGCGCGCCTACATATTGCCACTTCCGGCGCGAGCGTATGAAGATGGATACATTGCCTCGGGTAGCCAAATAATTTATTCACTCATTGCATCTGACTTACAACAATTGCCATGGTATCATTCTGTAGCTAACTGTTTGTCGTTTTATGATATGCTGGGAAACCCCCATCCTCATTGAGGCGCTATGAAATTTTCTTGGTCAGTGTTTTGTTACTTTAGTTTGTTTCTTTACGCCTCAACTGCAAAGGCAGAAACACTTAAAAATGGACGCTCCTACACGCCTTCATTAGCCGCACCTCAGGGCGACACCATGGCGCTGAGTGGTGGTGGCACAGCAAACGTCTCAGACCTTTCCGCTGCCAGCTCGAATCCAGCAGGCCTCGCACTTTTCAAAGAATTTGCATCAGCCGGCGCCATGCTCTGGAAAAACGATAATGTGTTAGCTGTTCAAGCAGGAGCACACGATTCTGCCATGTCTGAAGTTTCTGCAGGATTTATATATCAAATGACCACAGTAGCCTCTGGTGGCAAAGACAAACGATACACTTTAGGCCTCGCCGAAAAAGTGGCCGATTCTGCCCTGACACTTGGAATAGGCGGCGATTATTCGCAACTAGAAGCACCAAAAACACCAGGTTTTTCAGATAAAAAAGTCGACGTTTTTAGACTACGTGCAGGCGCCATATATGCTATTGCCGAAAACATTGCCGTGGGCGTTCGCACCGAAGGATATCTCGATAGCATGCGCGATAAAGAGCACGCCGCTGGAATTGCGATTGGCATTGCCCAATACTATCTTTTTAATGCCGACGTCGTTTTTAGGAACACAGAATTGAAGCGCTACTTGGCGGGCATGACTCTTTCTGTGAAGCAATTCCTTGACCTCCGGGCGAGTTATGGTTACGAGCTGAAGGCTTCGCACCATCTTGGGGCCGCTGGAATTTCGATCAAA
>JAYTOT010000027.1:0-1308 GCA_043747645.1 Pseudomonadota bacterium
GTGAAGATTGCTACGTAAGCACGTGCTCTAGCATCGGTTAGGTCCCCTGTTATTCCTGGTGCAGCTGCAACATAAATATTGTCTTGGGGCAAAACCCGAATATGCTTAGATTTTTTGAGCCGCCATGAATTATATCCTGTCCAACTGTTTGTAGTAAACGTGTGTACGGTTGCGAAGGTGGTTCTGTTGGAATTAGGGAAACCGTCAACTTGATCTGATCTTTTCTCTGACTGCTCTTGAAGCCAAACGTAAGTGCGCTGTAAGTTTTGGTAGATTCCAGGCCGTTGGTGTTGATGACACAATTAAGTGCATGTCCACTGCACCCGTTTTCAAGCCTTGCATTGCACCACTCATTCTTGAAATGTGCTGTCGCATCAACCACCTTGCATTGCACCACTCATTCTTGGAATGTGCAGTCGCAATAGAAATAACCGCATATTTCCGGAATGGCCGGTAATTTTATATATATCGCGAGTTTTGACCTGTAAAATCTATTTTTCTTGTAGAAATTTCCAAGAAATTTACGGAATAGCAAATAGAAAATAAAATAGCAAATAGCAAATAGAAAATAGAAAATAGCAAATAGAAAATAGCAAATAGAAAATAGCAAATAGCAAATAGCAAATAGAAAATAGCAAATAGCAAATAGAAGATAAAAATGAAATAGAAAATAAGAATAATATATCAATCTTTTTTTCTATCTGGACCACGACCGCGTTCGTATTCAAGGAAGAAATGCTCTTTTAAGCGTATGGCAGCGGCTGGACTCCATGCGCACGATATGGCATTGATATCCTGCATATACTGGGCTTTACGTTGCGCATCCACTATCTTCTTAGCGCTCTTCTCCGTTGCCTGAAAAAAACATCAAAAAACAAGGCATAGAATAAACCAAAACCGATTTGGAGGTCTGAGCCTACTAAGAAGAATCCAATTTGTCCCGTTGTAGGACAAACTATGAGATCGGAATCCGAGTTAATTATCTTAAATGCTCAATTCTTCCCGGTAGCACATACCAGTATAAATTATGGCGCTGAAGTACCTCATTTCGAGATCGAAATAGCTCCAGATTAAGAACACAACCATAAAGCTGTGGTGGCGCGCTAACGTGGACTTACCTTCGCTTAGAAGACAACTATCCGACGGTGCATTCAGCGAGGACAGGCTGCATCAATTTACTACAAAATTTTCACTGCTGCTGCTCAAAAATAGCGTTCTGCGCCCCAAGTTTTTCAAAGAGTTTGTGAGGTTATAAGTGCTAGCTATCGAGGCTGGTAAGCCTGTTGTTCCCACTCTGTCCAGAAGCAT
>JAYTOT010000028.1:0-82204 GCA_043747645.1 Pseudomonadota bacterium
GTACCAAGCGGAGCAATTATTCAACTCGTAGCAATAAACGAAAAAGTAAAAAAGATTGCAGTCGAAGGTGCATGGACGAAAGTTGATTACAATGGAAAAGTTGGATTCCTATTCAGCGCACTATTATCAAATATTTGCGAAAAATAAATCATTCACCTTGAAGTGCATGAAGGGTCGATTGGGGCATAAAGCCCCATTTTTTTTCGTCTGATATTTGAACTTCACAAATAAAATGACCCTTAATCAGCGGGTCTAAACAGGCCACTATCATCTCCGATAATTCTGCTGTTGGCTCTTGATAGTCAAAATCTTCTTGCATCACTTGCACAACTTCATTCACCCCGGCGAAATCTATGCCCTCACCGCGACTTTCATAAAAGTAAGCAATGAGGTGTGAAATTAGCGTCCCAGGTGCAAAAAATTCTTCGCGGCAATTTGAATTTGCAGAACGACTGAATATTCTTCCATCATTAAAATCAATAAAAATAAATTGCGGAATATTTTCGAGAATTTCTGATTGCTGAGCACCATATTTTTCGCCTATTGGCAATATTGCAGGAATTTCAAACCATTCATTTTTTGTTTCTTTCCATTCATCAACTAAAAACGAAACTGCTTCGTCATGACTTTCCGACTCAGATGCAAGATTGTGTTTTTTTGCAAAATCTATAACTTTTTCAGCACCTGACCAGTCAAAAACCTCTAAATGAAATAAAATTAATTGCTCCAAAAAATTTCCTAAATCTTCGGTCTCTGCTTGAATCAAAAGACTAGACATACCCATTTTTGACACCAGGTAACAAGAATTCCAATCGCGAAGCTTTCTAAAACAGCGCAATAAATTTAACAGCGAACAAACCCGCGCCTGAGGATCGAGTATTTCTTGAATTTTTTCCGCGTCGAATAGCAACGGACAAGCGTCTTCAAAACGCTCCATTTCTGCCAAAAGAATGCCATATTGCATCATCGCAAAGGCACTATTGACAGACACAGGCATGGCTTTTGAAAATTTCACGCCCTCTTGAAAATAGTCCAAAGCGTCTGCGCGATGTCCCTGCTCTCGCGCAATACTGCCAAGAGTCGAAAACGAAAATAAAAGCGGAGAAATGGCAGTAACACCGACTTTTTCAGCTTCTTTTTTAATTTTCTGACAAATTGCCAAAGCCGCACTAGTTTTGTCTTGCAATTGAAGAACCATAACTTGCCGTACTTGCGTTTTTAATGCATCGACAATATTTTTTTCACTTCTAAAGCCAACTTCAGAATCACGAAAAAGCCTTAATGCTTGATCCATTTCATTGTTATAGATAGATAAAAGCCCAAGAGCTGAAAACGCATGGGACTTTAAAAAAACATCAGTCGATTTTTTCAGTTCAGTAAAAAATATTTTATTTTGATCTAAATTCTTACTTTGAGACAGTTCTATATGAGCTCTATAAACTTTGCATAAATTTACAGTTTTTTTTGCCGAAGGAATATTTTGTAACTTATTTACCAGCAATTCACAGAATTCATAGCATCCATCTAAATTACCAAAATCTATCAATCTCGGCAAAAGCTGATCACATTTCTGCAAATTTCGCGGCAACTGTAGCGCCGTCTCATCAAAATTTTTGAACTCATTCCATTGAACTTTTACAGATTCGGAGAATTCCGAAATCGTTTGTCTAAAATCGGCCATTATAATTTTTACTCACAATAATCAGAAATCAATTCAGAAGTGTATGCTGCAATAAAAGGACTCGAAGCAGAATAAGCATATTGAGTTTGTGCGTAAACACGCTCACCCGCAATTGCAGTTTGATCGGGCAGCCCGATAAAACTCAATTTGAGTTTGTATTTGCCACGACTCATTTCATTCAGATTTTTATTCAATGAAAGGAGAACAAGCTTAGCTGTTTTTATTGTCATTGAACGACCATCTACAGATAATCCATTTGCATTGCTTAGGGCAGTTAAATTCACAGTCATTGAAAGTTGCGAGAGTCCAGCCTCCACGGGTTGATTGAAATCGATTGAATATGTCATTCTACCTTGCTTAGTAATTTCATTTATATTAACCGACTGAGTAGGTCTGGATGAGGAAATTTTAGCAATATAAATAAGCTCAAATACCATGCGTGCCATAGTTGCTTCAGGTATTCCAAACTCACCAATCATTGGAACTTTTACGAAACAAAGCTGACGCGACTGAAGCCCTTGAGTAATTACATTTTGTGTAAATAATGCGTCAACTGTGGCAAAAGCCTGCGCAGATATAAATACGGGCAACAATCCAAAAATACTGGTCCTAAAGGACATGACAACTGTCTCCTCAGATTTCAAAATTACAGTTTATGAGTACAACACAAATTCCATTCTCATCAAACTATATCAACAACAGCAATAATGGGAAGCTTTATTTCCGAATTTTTTGGCGTGACTTTAAATTGAAATACCCAAATGTATTCGCAAAAACTGAACGCCGACATCGGGCTTTGCAGCCTTCAAAGAGTCAAGCTGAACGTTGTCTTCAGTAGGCGTCAATCCCGTTGAGCTGTAGGTTTTAGCCAATGACACCAAAGGTAAGTACAAACCAGCCCAATCGCACCCCGCGTGCCACCAGGCGCCATGCCATCTATTTCCAATTGCAATATTGAGTCCCGTAGAATAGTAGTTTTTTTGATAGCTTTTTTCCGCAATGTTATTGCTTGAATCCAAGAAAATATTTCTCTGATAAATTCTATACGCGCCACCTAAAGTTAAATTGAAACTATTTCCCACATAAACTCTTCCTTGAACCAGACTTTCAATTTGAGCATCAGTTTGGTTTTTATCTGCGCCTTTTTGCACCCATTTTCCACTCAAAACCCCACCCTCAATTTCAAATTGCGAGGTCGCAAAAAAACCCAAAAATACGCCAGCACTGGGAATAGGACTCAAACCGATTGCCTCTACTGTAAAACTGCCGATTTTATTTTTACGAAGCGCCTTGCTCGTTAATGTGATCTCTTTGTTTTTTCCCAACTCAAATTCGGAGGCAGAAGATGCGGGACCTTCGGGTGATTTGTCATTTTTATATTCCTCACCCAAAAAACTGGGCCCCGTAAGTGCCTGTGCAACATAATATTGTTCAACAAATGCAGGTGGCTGGAAGAAGTGGTTCAAATCAGGTCCGGTAGAGGGTTGCATGGTAAATGCCTTTCGCACTAAGAGTCGGTTACCAGGGTTTTCAACCGAAGACCCTCAATGACTTTTGAAATTTTAAAGGAGCGCTTTACAATGAAGTTTACACCTAGAGTTAAACGCAGCACATGTGCCATTTTTTTAATGGCATTTGCAGCACCTGCAACACCTTACTTGCAAGCTCATGCCGATGAGAAATCTAAGTTAACCCTTACTATTATGGAAACTTCTGATTTACACACAAGCATTAGAGCTTATGATTATTACAAAGATATGCCAACAGAATCGTACGGCATGTCAAAAATTGCAACTCTCATTTCGCAAGTTCGAAAAGAAAATCCCGATGCACTTCTGTTTGACGCAGGCGACCTCATTCAAGGCTCACCTTTAGGCGATGTTTCAGCAAGAATTAACCCACTCAAAGCTGGACAAACCCATCCTGTTTATAAAGTAATGAACACCCTCAAATATGACGCAGCAACAATCGGAAATCATGAATTTAACTTCGGTGTAGAGTTTTTACAAAACACACTAAAAGGAGCAAAATTTCCTTATGTGAGTGCTAATATTTTATTGGCAAACACTAATCAAGTTGCGGCTGCATCTAAGCCATTCGTTGCGCCATATATTATTCTCGATCGTGTTATCGGTGGCGAAAAAATAAAAGTTGGCGTTATTGGTTTTGCTCCTCCACAAATCACAATGTGGGACAAAGACAAACTTGGCGGAAAAATAATCACTCTCGACATTTTAGAAAGCGCCAAAAAATACGTTCCGAAAATGAAGTCCGAAGGCGCAGATGTTATTGTTGCGGTAGCGCATTCTGGAATTAATCCACTTCCTTACCAAAACATGATGGAAAATGCTTCCTACCATCTTGCAAAATTAGGCGGCATAGACGCAGTATTAACTGGCCACTCCCATATGGAATTTCCTGGTAAAAAATTTGAAGGTCAAGAAAATCTTGGAATTGACAGCAAAGCTGGAACAATTGCAGGAAAACCAGTTGCAATGCCTGGTTTTTGGGGCAGTCACTTAGGTGTATTGACACTTAAATTGGAAAAGAAAAACGGACATTGGGTTAGTGTTGGCGGAGAATCTAAATTACTTGACGCCAAAACAGCTAAAGAAGACACTGCAGTGATTGAAACAGTTAAAGCAGAACACCAAGCAACTCTCGAATATGTGCGCCGCCCTGTGGGCAAATTCGAAACACCGGTGCACACCTATTTTTCTCGCATCCAAGATTCCGCAGCAATCCAATTAGTAAACGAAGCGCAAGAATGGTTTGTAACACGTGAATTAAAAGGCACTCCAAACGAAAAGTACCCCGTTCTTTCAGCATCTGCCCCATTTAAGGCGGGGTTTGGCGGCGAATATACAGACATTCCAGCAGGAGAAGTAGCTGTAAAACACATTGCTGACCTCTACGTTTATCCCAATACAATTAAGGCGGTTTTGCTCACTGGAGCACAAGTCAAAGGTTGGCTCGAAAAATCTGCAGGAAATTTCTCTCACATTGATGCAACTACCGAGGGTGAAATAAACCTTGTTGATGATAAATACAAGAGCTACAATTTTGATGTTCTCGACCCCGTTTCATTTGTAATAGATGTTTCAAAACCACTTGGCGGGCGTATTACGCAACTAAAATACAAAGGCAAGGAGATTTCTCTCGAAGAAAAATTTGTAGTTGCTACAAATAATTTTAGAGCATTTGGTGGCGGAGGCTTTCCTGGCCTTGATGGCACGAATGTTATTTTAGATTCTGCTTCTGAAAATCGCGAAATACTCATTGAATACATTAAGTCAAAAAAGAGTGTTTCGGCAAAAGCTCACAACAACTGGTCTATAGCAGCTATTAATGCACCCAAGGCTAAAATCGTATTTGAAACCGATGTTAAATCGGAGAAATATGCTCCAAAATGGGCTACCATAGAATCTAAAGATGCCGCCAAAAACACTATTAAGTATCGCTTAGACCTGAGCAAAGGCTCTGCTCAATAAATAATATCTAACCGACCACACACCCCGGTGTGGTTTTGACTCTTTTTCTGTGCCTCCCAAAAATCTGGTATATTTTCTCAAGAGAACATATGCCACAAAAATTTTCTGGGAGGCTTTTACCATTATGGACAAAAAGTTTCTGGTTCGAACTGCAAAAGTTCTTGTCGTAGAACCACTTCCAGCACTTCGCAGTACAATAGTCGATATTATTCGTTCCTTAGGCTTTAAAAACACCTTTGGTCAAGATAATTTAAAAACCGCACTTGGCTACATGGAAGTGGAAGAAGTTGATTGGTTAATCACACCACTATTGGCAAATGACACCGTTAATGCCTTTCATGTCCTAAATACAATCGATAAAAATTCAAATTTGCAGCATTTGAGAGTCAGCCTTTTTATTGAACCCACAGAAAACATTTATTTATCGAAGGCCTTTGAATTAGGCCTTTTCACATTTCATGAACGCAGCAATAAAAAGGAAGTGATAACATCTTCGCTTAAAAATTTATTACACACTTTTGAATCTCACTATTGGAATCAGATACTTACGAGCGCTGAATATTTGGCAAAACATTTAAAAACGATCAAAGATACCAGTGATTTGGTCATGCTTTTTGAACGCCTGGTTGAGCACAATTCCGAAAATGAATTTCTGATGCTTTCACTTGCCGATGCTCGCCATTTAAACGGACAATCAAACGATGCAGTCGCTACTCTGGGCCAAATGCGCGCATTAGGCATGGCCGGTTGGGAAAAAAAAGCCACTGAGTGGCTCGGCGACTCTGCACTTTGCCAACCCAATTTAGGCATTCAAAGATGTATTTTAATTGATCCAGACGAAGCAGTTCACATCGCTGTCCGGCAGTGTTTTTCAAAATTTCCCGACTTAGATTTGCAGTGTTTTAGTGATGGAATGACAGCCTTCGAATGGTGCCTTGCAAATCAGCCGCCCGACTTAATTCTCATGGAATGGCGCATTCCATTACTTTCTGGCCCCGCACTTTTACAACGATTTCGCCAGTGCCACATAGTGGCACCTATTGTCATTGTCAGCTCACTCACTACTAAAAGTGACATAGTCCTTTTAAATGAAATGGGAGTTTCTGGCGTTATCCAAAAGCCACTAGAAGAAGATCGTTTTATAAAATCAATTCTTCAAGTCATTCAACTCGAAAAATACCCGAGTTCAGTGAGCTCCCTAGAACGCAAAATTCATCATTTATTATTAAAAGGTGAAACTGAAAAAGCAAGATTTTTCCAGATTCGGCTCGACGCAATGCCGCACACTTCCCCTGCCAGTGTTCAGTTTGTCAATGGGCTCTTTGCTTTCTATGCAGATAATTTTGAAAACGCTAAAATGCTGGCAATGGAAGCTATAAGAACTAAAGCCGATGAAATAAGATTTATTTATTTATTAGGCAAATGCCTGGTCAAAATTCGAGATTTTCAAGGAGCAGTAAAATGCTTCAGAAAAGCACAAGACCTTTCTCCCAAAAATGTGGAACGTTTGTGCGAATTGGCTGGAGTGCACTATGAAATTGGTGAAATTCACAATGCCGACGTAGCTATCAGCGCCGCAAAATTATTAGATTCACACAGTCCAGCAGTAGAACAACAAATGGTAAAACGAGCCATTCAGGAAGGAAAACTGTCTGAGGCAAAAGAATTATTTAAATCAACAAAAATTCTCCCCACAATTGTCGCAGATTTAAATAATTCTGCTGTTGCACACATCCGTTGCGGAGAATTTGAACAAGGAATATCTCTTTATCAAAAAACGATTGAAGCTATGCCCGAAGGAAAACACGAATTGCGGTCTAGAGTGATGTACAATTTAGGGTTGGCGCATGCACGTCAGGGTTCTTTGCCTGCAGCATTAAATGCCCTCAATGGTGCTGCAACCATTCAAGCACCAGAAACAACGCAAATGAAGCTTAAGTCTCTCCGCAGTCGCGTTCAAAAAGCAATTGATTCGAATACTTCGGTTGCGTTATCACCTATGCAAACCGACAATTCTAAGGAAAGTCTTGATTTAGAAGGGTTTTTGAAAGATATAAATGATTCTGCAGATCAAAAATTCAAAAAAAAGAATTCTGTTTCTTTAGGAAAGCCTCGCTTTTGCCGCACTTTTTTTCAGGCAAACTCACAAAGCAATCAGGAACTGGTCATTAAATTAATGCAAAACCCACCACCCTTTAAAGTGCGACCGGCAATTCAGCGTGAAGAAAGTTTTGGCATCGAACGCCTGTTTTTGGCGGAAAAAATATAACTTTGAATCAAATGACTCACAAACGGCAATAAATAACTGCCGAAATTTTCAATCTAAAGCTTGAAATATTTTAACATTTATACTTTTCATTCAAGTTTTCGTCAAAATCTTCCGATAAAGTCAGAAGTGGAGAGCTTATACGACTAGGAGTACAAATGAAGACAAATATTTCGCTCATTGCTGCAATTGGATTGATATTTACCGGATGCAATCACACAGAATTCAGACAGGCCGCTGCAGGCTCAGAAAAGGCAAAACCAGCGCCAGGAGCACCTCAAGGAACGCCAGGAGGACCTCAAGCAAATCCTCCAGAATTGGACCATCCAAAAACGAATAACACCTCCAGCGGCAATCAGACACCACAAAACTCAAACAGTTCAAATTCAATGCCTACAGCCGGCAAAGCAAACGATCCAACAGTAATATCAGACTCAAAACCAACAGCATCAGTGCCATTTTCAAATATTACTACAGCACAAAAAGTAACCGATGTGTGCGAATCTGGACAAAAGGTAACAAAATCATTTCAACTTAAATTTGCCGCAACAGATTCACTGACTGGCAAAGTTTGTAAAATGTATAACAATGGCACCGACGACATTATACGGGGCTACTATAAACAAACGGCGTCGGTAGAGCTCCCCCAAAATGCAGTGGTCTGCAAACAAAAGCTAACAACGTTGCCTTCGAGCCGTTGGAGCTACGATGACGAAGTCATTCTGACACTCAATCAAGTCGTTCTACTTGCAAGCCAGCGTGAATATCTTTGGAAAAACGCTGTTTCAAAAACCAATCCTATTATGACTCAATTTTACGACAAAGGTTTTTTATTTGATTGGGAAAAATTAGCAGCCCTTGGCCTTTTCAACAACCAAGGAAAACTGGACACACAATATTGCTACGGAGGAAGCACAGATTGCCGCATTCCTATTACCCAAAAAGAAGGCGATGTTTCTTTAACACTAAATACAAAAGACATCGCTGAACTCAGCTTAAAAGCGATTCAAGAAAAAAAACTGACGTTTGATCTTTGGGTCACCGGGGACAACGACCCTGATATCGACTGCCGCCATTCTGGAATTACCATCGACGGCTCACTAGAGTATGTCATCGCCAATCCGTGAACAATGAAGTGCTAAAAATGCCCTGCATCATTTTCAAATTTGGTTAACCTCATAAGGTAACACAAATTTTTGGAGCAGGATTCAATGTTGAATGCATCAAACCGCACTCTAGTGCGATTTGTGAGTCTGTGCGCACTCACATTTATGACTATAAATTTAGCATATGCGCAAAACATAACATCACCAGAAAAACCACAATCAAGTCCCAATAGCATTTCAGACGAGACAGTCGGGTACGACGAAATTCCTCAGGTTTTACAAAATCGTTACTTTACCAAAAAACTGCGGCCAGAAATAACTGTTCTTGGCGGCAAAATCCCCAATGATACTTTTAGTGACACAAAGTCTTACGGCGTAGGAATCAGCCTCTACTTCACAGAATTTTTAGGTCTGGAATATGTGTATTCCAAATTTTATTCATCAGTATCAACAGATCTCACAAACATTCAAAAATTACGCTTTTGCAACGATGCTGGAACGATTTGCAAGCGGCCCGAACCCGCAAGAATTGATTTGCATAATGTTCAATGGGCTGCAATTGCTTGGGCACCTTTTTATGGAAAAGTCGACTTAATGGACCTCGCAATTTTATATTCCGACATTTATTTCACTGCAGGCGCCTCTCAACTTGAAACTTCTCAGGGAGATAAAACTGCACTCATTTTTGGCGTTGGCCAGCGATTTTTCTTTTTTAAGAGATTTGGAATTAAAATCGCTGCCACAGATATGAACTACAAAGAAAAACGACAATACGAAGGAATTGAAGATGAAGTCACACGAAACACCTGGCTCATCACTGCAGGCGCATCTCTATTTTTGCTAAACTGAGGTAATAGAAATGCTGCGTATATCAAACTTTTACCCTATGAGAAGAGCATGCAATATCTACTTAATATCATTGGTAGGTATTCTATTCACTTGTTCTTCGGTAGGCGTTGCTGCTGTAAAATCTAAAAAGCAAAACGCCGCGCCTAACCAAAATCGAACTTTGTCATCAATAAATTTTCAAAATCAGCCTCAAACTAAAGACATTGAATTTTTAAATCAGGGTCTGGGTACAATTCCAAAGCAGCTAGAAAGCGAATACAATCAAAAAGTTTTTCAAAGCTTGGAAGAAAATTCAAAGCAAAAAATCCATCGAGGCGTAGCTCTTATTTCTATAGCAATGTATTGCGCAAAATCGAAATTTTGCATTAATGCAATCCCTGGACTATTCACTCAAGCCCTTGCAGAGTGGCCCAACTTTCCAGAATCCGCAGAAGCACCAAAAATCTGGAAATCACTGCGTACTTTCTTACCCGATCAATCGGAAAAGAATGAAAGCATACTCACCGCCCTCGCTGAGACCCTCTTTAGCAATTCGATTTTAAATAATTCTGATGACCTGTTTGTTTATTTAACCGCTAAAAAAATGCATGAGCGCGGACAATATGCAGATGCTCTAAAACTTGCTCAAAAAATTGCACCAAATCAGGCGCTCTACCGTCGCGCAAAATACCTCGAAGGCCTTTGTTATTTGCAACTCAATTCCCTAGAAAAAGCTCGGGAAGCATTTCGACTCGTAGTTCAGAGTGATGAATTTAAAGATGAATCTGCGTCCTCTGAGTTAAGCTCGCGTATGGCTAGACTCCGAGAATCTGCAGTATTAAACTTAGCCCGCTTGAGCTACGAAGCCGGAGAGTTTCTGGAATCTATTGGGTATTACCGCAGCATTGAATCAGACAGTCCCTATTTTTTCGATTCTCTCAACGAGCAAATTTGGGCTTTCTTTTTGGCAGGCCTTCCAAACAGAGCTTTAGGCGCCCAATATGCAGTAGCAAGTCCTTTTTATAAGAATAGATTCAATCCCGAAGCCTATTTTTTGAGATCAATTCTATTTTACTGGCTCTGCGACTACGACCGTTCAATTAACGAAGTCAAAGGATTTATTCAGCATGCAAGGCTTGAGGGTGACCAACTCATGGCGAGTTTAAACTCATGGAATTCTCAACCAGAAAAACAAACACTGTTAAATTATGCAAAAATATACGATGAAACTGCTAAACGCATTTCTGCTCGGAATATTGGACTCGGGCCTAAAACTCTAACAGAACTTTTACGACGAGATTCTAATAAAAAAGTCTATGATATTCTCGTAGAAACCCAACAATTACGACTTCAATTACCTGTTACCTTTGCCGGACTAAAAGGAACAGTATTTATTGAAACTCTGGCGAAAGCTTACGAAAATTTTGAACTCACCCAACAATTGGCACTTGGCAGACGAGTGAAATCGGTACTTGTTTCGCTAGGAAGCGATTACAAAAAAGCACTGGAACAAACTCAAATGCTTTATTTGGAAGTCCTTACTGCAAAAAAGGATACTCTTTTAGGTAAAAGCAGAGCCGGAGAACCGGATCAATTCAAAGGAACAGAAGTGCCGTTTGACGACTTTAAAGCCAATCAAGCAATGAGTTGGAAACAAAATAAAGCCGAATATTGGTTCGACGAGCTAGGTCACTATGTATTTCAATATCCAACAAAATGCGAATCAAATGGAAAATAGGGAGAATGGTATGAGAAAAAAAAGCGCTTTTAATTCTGAGCCTAATTTGAAAATTAGGAACTGTCTCAAATTAACTGAATATTTTGGCCGCAAAAACATAGCAATTGCTTCTCTTTTTGCTGCATCAGTTCCTTTATTAGGCTACTCAAAATCAAACAATTCTGCACCAAAATCTAAAAGTGAAACGGGTTCTGCTCAACAAAACAGAGCGACTCCAATTTCAAAACCCGGACAAGGAAACAGCATTGAAGGAAATTCAAACGTGGGAGCTGGCCTTGGGCAATCCCAGTCTGAGAATTTTATTAAAAATTCGCAAGCAAATAGGAAAGTAAAAACGAGAAATGAACTTGAAGGGGCCTCTAAAACACTAGAAGACATTAAAAGGAAAGCACCGACACTTTCACTTGGAAATTTCAGAAGTGAGCATTTATCTGACGGCCAAGTGAACGCACCCGGAATTGCCGACTTTGCTGCTTATTTTAGGTCCATGGACTCCAAAAATAATCCCGATGCGCGGGGCAAGCTAGGAACGAGCACAAACGATCAAATGAGTCGCGAAGCACAAGCCGAAGCATTGCGCGCGCAAACATCGGAGAGCATCAGAAAAATTCTGCTGACTACGACTTCGTCCGATCAGCGTGTCAATTTGCAAATGCGACTCGCTGAAATTCAAATCGAACGCCATGGCTATTTTTTAGAATTCGAAATTCAAAAGTTTAATGCAAGTCACGATGCCTGGATTGCAAATAAAAAAGGTTCGGAGCCCGTTTTCGATACCTCTAAATCACGAACTCAACTCATGTTGGGCATTGAAACTCTCCGCACATTAGTCACGCAAATGCCAAATCACGCAAGAGCGCCCGAGGCCATGTTTAATCTTGGGTTCTTTTTGGTTCAAATGAACAGTGACAGTGCTGCGTTGTATTTCAAAAAATTAGTCGAAAGTTATCCAAAATCAGACTATGTTTCTGACTCGTATTTAGCACTTGGTGAATTTTATTTCAACAAACAAAGTTGGGCTAAAGCACAAGAAAACTACAAAAAAGTATTAAATTACAAAACTTCTCGAGCCTATCCGTACGCAGTGTACAAACTAGGTTGGACATATTTTAATATTCCCTCTCGTTCAACAAATCCAAACGAAAATTTAACCAAAAGTCTCTCGGCGTTCAAATTAATTGTTAAACTTGCAGACGATCCTAAAGCAGACAAAAACACCAAAGGCCTTAAAGAAGAAGCGCTCAAAGACATGGTGCTTGTATTTGCTGAACTTGGAGATGTCGCAGCAGCACAAAGGTATTATGAGTCTATTGGCGAGACAAAATACTATTTTACATTTGTAGAACGCCTGGCATTTCAATTTGCAGAGAAAGGGAAATACAAGGAGTCGTCGGACCTTTATTTGAGACTCGTGCGCGAAGCGCCTTTGTCCCCGCGACTCCCTGTTTACTTAACGAAATCGGCTGAAACTTTTGAAAAACTGGCGCAACGGGGGGAATTGGTTAAAACCCTACAACAAGCTGCACTTATTTTAGCAGATGATTCCCAATGGATGAAAACAAATCAAGGCATTGAATCCGCAAAGAAAGATAGAGATAATCTACTCGAAAATGAAACAAGACTTTGGGCACAAAAATTTCACAAAGAAGCGCAAAAACTTAAAAAAGAGGCTGCATATGATCAGGCTCTGCTCTGCTATTCTATATATTTAACCAAATATGGCCAAACTGCTGAATCTTACGTTGCACATTTTTACAGGGCAGAAATTTACGCGCACAAAGAAAAACTTATTGATGCTGCAGATGGATACATGGCAACTGCAGCAATTGACCAAAAATATAAAATCAATGGAAAATTCACACGTGACGCCGTAGAAAATTCTATTATTGCACTCGACAACGCCTTAGAAACCGCACCGCCACTGAAATTGCCCGAACCCGGAAAAGCGACACAAGCCATTCCATTTCCAGAACTTCATGCGAAACTTTTAAGAGCATTAGACACCTATTTATTATTATATCCCAACGACCCTAAAGCGTTAAATTACAGCCATCGCGGCGCTGGCCTGCACTATGCATTTGGAGACTACGAAAATGCAGACAAACGCTGGACCAACGTCGTCACAAAATATCCAAAATCAAAAGAAGCTCACGACGGTGCTTTATTAATAGTAAAAGTGCCAGTCGACAAAAAAGACTGGTCAAACGCAATTAAATCGTCGCGGAAATTTTTAGGAATTGGCGGCGTTAAAGAAACAAAACTTGCAGATAGTTTAGTAAAAGTTCTCAAAGGCTCATTGTTTCAACAGGGTATATTCCTAGAAAAATCTGACAAGCGCGAAGAAGCTGCCAACATATTTATCGACTATCAAAAAGAATTTCCTGCAGACACTGATGCTCCTAAAGCACTATTTAACGCAGCAAATAATAAATTTAGAATCGGAAAAATGGACGAAGCAATCTCGCATTTGACAATTTTAATAACCAAATATCCGAAAAATGAACTTGCCCCCAATGTGTTATACCTCATTGCAAATTCCTATGATGCAATTGGGCAATATGAAGACAGTGCAAAATATTTTGAACAATTTTCCCGAGAATACCCTAAATTAGAAGGGGCAGAGGAATCTCTTTACCGAGCAACGATTGAAAGAAACGCTATTGGTCACTCAGAAAAGGCAATTGAAAATGCAAACATTTTTGTGGCTCAGCGCAAAAACAGCAAAGACCTCCCCGCTATTTATATCGCCGCAGCCAAAAGTTATTTGCGATTGAATAAAAGCAGTGCCGCCTATAAAATATTAGCGCAAGGTGCACAATCTTTGCCGCGCGATCGCGCTCCATATTCTGTACTAATGTACGGCATGGCAGCAGATTATGCATTTAAATCGCAAGATATAAAAGCGATGAACAGTTATATTGCGAGCGGATATTCTGTCATAAAAACACTAGGCACTAAAGCAGCAGACCCCACAGCATTAGAAGGAATTCGATTTATAGGTGAAACTCAAGTTGCTCATCTAGACACTCAGCTCCTAGAAATCTATAAAAGAAAAATTTCTAACGCAACTAAACTCACAGTTGAATTTGGAAAAATGCGCGACGACATTCAATCATTAGCGCAAAAATACTTGGCCATAGTGCAATTAGGTAACGCAGAATCGGGCATTGGAGCGTTGTATAGAGTTGCCGAGATGCAAGATTTTATGGCAGAAACTCTATTAAAAGCACCTGTTCCTGACAATGCAAAACCTGAAGAAATAGAACAGTATAGAGCCACCCTTGAGGGCATCGCACTACCGGTTCAAGAAAAGGCGACGGCACTTTATTTAACTGCGTGGCAAAAGGCTAACGAAACAGAAGCTGTCACCCATTTTACTGCAAAATTGAGAGATAAATTATCTGTTTTAAGAGCGGGAGAGTATCCAAAAATTTCAAGCGATTTTCCGACACCCTCGTACTTTAACGGTGATATTGCCCTTACAAACGAAACAAAAGCACTTTTTAAGGATTGAACAATGAATCATTTTTTTAAGCTCACTCATTTAGCTCTTGCGGCGACTTTTATCGCATGCCAGAGCACGCCAGTTGCAGTAAAAGACCAAAAGGAAAATGCAAATAACAACGGCACCATTCGGTCTGAAACTCTGCAAATTTCGACCGATGCGCGCAGTTCATTTTTTAAAGACTACGCAACGCCTTCAAAAACAGCCAGAGACGAACTGGCGCAAAAAAAAGACTTGAGTCCACTCTTGCTGACATCTGTGGCGGAGTTGTCTCTATTATCGGGAGATATAGCCAAATCGGAACAACAAGCTAGAGCTGTTTTAAAAAAGGATCTCAAAAACATTTCTGCGCTTAAAGTACTTATTAAGGCAGCCCTTGCAGCAAACAAGCCCGATGCCGCAATTATTCTGGCAGACAGCGCCCTTGCAATTCAACCACGAGATTCCGATATTTTATGCCTCAAAGGACTTGCATTTTATAAATCTGGCGACGTACTTTCTGCGCGCGACACCTGGAAAAAAGCTGCCGAAACAAACCCAAATAACATTATTGCTCATCTCAATTTAGGCGCACTGTATTATCACAATCGAAATATTCAGCGAGCCGGCGCCTCCTTTGAAAAAGCACTGGTTGCTCAACCAGACAACATTGAAGCACTCATCGGAAAAGCTGTAATTTTAGATGCACAGGGCCAATTCGAACCTGCGCGGACAACTTTAAAAACTGTGATTTCAAAATACTCTAAGGCAGCATTGGCATATTATAACTTGGCTTTAATCGAAAATGAAAGATTCGATAATGCCGAAGGAGCACTTGAAAATACAGAAAAATATCTGGCCCTCAACAAACCCGACCGCAAAAATTTTGAAAAACTGACAATTCTCAGAGAAGAACTGAGGGCAAAAGTAGCCAAAAAAGGCATAAAAATGTCAGACGAAGAACTACGAAAAATGGCTGCAACTCAGCGCCCTGCAACAAGCGAATCGCCTGTCCCAGCGCAACCTAATCCAACTCCCGTGAAAGAAAATTCAACTGAAGCAAAAACAAAAACTCCGCCGCAAAATTCAGCTCCTGCAAATTCAGCTCCTGCAAAAACAGTACCTACGGAAAGTCCTAAACCAGCAGACGCACCGGAAAATTCTGAGGACCTAGAAAAGGCAATTAAATGATATTTTCGCATAAAACAAATTTAATATTAATGAATTCTATCTTTGCCAATATAATTTGCGCAACCCTATGCTCAAATATGCTTTTTGCGCAAACACCGAAAGATGAGCCCAGTGGATATTCAAAACCAAAAGTCATCATCGACGCCAAGGGTCGTAAAACAACAGTCATTTCTTTTGATGAAACAAGCATCGACGGGAAAGCCCGAGCGCCTGAAGGATTTTTGATTATGAGTCGAAAAGGAGGTGCAGGCAGGGGCATCATTGAACTCAGAAAGCAATTTAGACTGAGAATCAAAGAGCAATCATACGAAGGACTCGATGCAATTTCATCAAAGTAACACAAACTTGTAATTCTTAGCCCAAAAGAATATCGAGCTCTGAACTATCGATATCGAAATTGTGAAAAACATTTTGTGAATCATCGTAGTCTTCTAATTTAGCAAGCAATTCGAGCGCCTGCTTCGCGGTTTCACCAGTTAATTTAACAGTAGTGTCTGGAATTAACTCTAAACCAGATTTTCGAATCGCCAGTCCACTTTTAGAAATGGCTTCGCGCACTGCCGCAAACTGTGTGGCTTCTGTGTAGACTGTGAAAAATTCTTCATCGTTTACAACATCATCTGCGCCCGCATCTAGCGCGATTTCCATAATTTTATCTTCGGTCATCGCGCCGCTGTTAATTTCAATGACGCCCTTCTTTTTGAACATCCAACCCACACTGCCCATTTCGCCGATATTTCCGCCACCTTTTTGAAAAATGCGGCGCAATTCAGGATTGGTGCGATTGCGATTGTCCGTCATGGTTTCAACCATAATTGCCGATCCGCCAGGGCCGTAACCCTCGTAGGTAATGTCCTCAAAAATCATACCTTCCAACTCACCAGTGCCCTTTTTAACGGCACGGTCGATATTTTCTTTGGGCATATTCTGCTCGCGAGCCCGCTCCACCGCCAAGCGGAGGCGCGCATTAAATGCCGGGTCGCCACCACTGCGCGAAGCAACCATAATTTCGCGTGTTAGTTTAGTGAATATTTTTCCTTTTGCAGCTGCACTTGAAGCCATTCGGCCTGCAACGGTGGCATGACGACCCATAACAAAACTCCCAGAATAAATAAAAGTTTCTTCAAAAACCTTGTCAAATAATATTTAGAATTCGACTTCAAAACTACGCAGAGACAAACATCTATCACAATGCAACAGGTTCTTGCAAAGCAAATGGAGCGCACACTACCTTTTTCAAATCAATTTGTTATTATGCGAACTTATCAATCTGATCTCACTTAGCGAAAGGTACTGCTCATGGGCGCACGCCGCACGAAATCCGTTGAGAAATCTGTAGAAAAAATAGAATCAACGCAATCAGCATCCACTTCGCTTAAAAGAGTGGCTGTTGTGGGAGCACTGCGAACGCCATTCGTAAAATCCTTTGGCGTTTTCGAAACAGAAACTGCATTAAGCCTTTCGCTGCGTGTGGCCACCGAAGTTATTGCTCGCACTGGCGTTAATCCTGAACACATTGGCGATGTTATTTGGGGAGCTGTTATTCCCCAAACTAAAAACCCTAACGTGGCGCGAGACTTAGTTTTGTTCGCAGGACTGCCTCGCACTATTCCGGGATTCACACTCAATAGAGCTTGCGCCAGTTCACTTCAAGCTGTGCAAAATGGTGCCGATGCCATTCGCCTTGGTCGCTCCGATGTTGTATTGGCAGGTGGAGTTGAGGTTTTGTCCGATGTTCCTATCACTTATTCCGATGAAGCACGTCGATTTTTAACACGTATGTCGCGAACTAAAACCCTGGGCGAAAAACTCAGTCTTTTAACACGCATCAATCCAAAGGCATTTTTACCCAAGCCTCCTGCGTTAGCCGAACCGTTTACCGGATTCACCATGGGTGAACACGGCGAAATGATGGCTGTCAAAAATAATATTTCCCGCCAACGCCAAGACGAATGGGCGGTGCTCAGCCAGGGTCGCGCAAATAAAGCAGTGCAAGACGGCTTGCTTAAAGACGAAGTCATTCCAGTATGGGCCGGAACAGACAAAAATGTATTTATTGATACCGATAATATTTTGCGCACCGACACCACAATTGAAAATTTATCTAAGCTAAAGCCTGTATTTGATCGTAAAAATGGCACGCTTACCGCTGGAAATTCAAGCGCACTTACCGATGGTGCTTCAGCAGTTATATTGGCCTCTGAAGAATATGCAAAGAAAAATGACCTACCGATAATGGGATACGTAATTGATTCAGTAGCAGTGGCAATTGATCCTAAAGATCAACTTCTCATTGGACCTGCGTATGCCATTCCGAAATTGCTCGCTAAACATGGCCTGACACGCGATGATGTGGGTGTTTATGAACTACATGAAGCATTCGCCGCGCAAGTCTTGTCGTGCCAAGATAGCCTCGCCAGCGAAGAATTCTGCAGAGAAAAATTAGGTCTCAATTCAGCTTTTGGCGCAATTCCATTCGATAAATTAAATATCGATGGCGGGTCACTTGCATATGGCCATCCCTTTGGAGCCACAGGCGCCCGACTTGTAGGACGAGCATTACGCATTGCGCAACGTAACGGAAGCAAATACGCAGTCATTGGAATTTGCGCAGCGGGTGGCATAGGCCAAGCTATGCTTTTAGAAACACATTAAGGAGCGGAAATGTTTAAAAAGTCAAATTTAATTGAAGCACACGAAGCTCCAACTTCCTCTACTGGAGTATTTAGATTTACATGGGATGATAATATTTCTATCATAGAAATGAACGACGAAAAAAAACCAATCAATAGTTTTTCCAAAGAAATACTCGAAGATTTGCGCAATGGAACAGAAAAAATTCTTTCCCAAGAAAACCTCGGGGGAATAGTTTTTATTTCTACTAAACCCGGCTGCTTTGCAGCAGGCATAGATATTAGCATTTTTGATACCTTAAAAACAAAAGAAGATGGCGAAACAGCATGCCAACAACTTCATACGTTATTTGCTCTATTTCAAAATTCTAAGGTACCAACAGTATCGGCCATACACGGAACTTGCTTAGGCGGAGGCTTGGAATTTTCATTAGCATGCCAATTTCGTATAGCAACACAGCATTCTAGTACTCAATTAGGATTACCTGAAATCCAACTAGGACTCATTCCCGGCGGAGGCGGCACACAACGATTGCCACGCCTTATCGGAATCACTCCTGCCCTCGACCTCATTCTCACAGGTAAAAAAGTTGATGCAAAAAAAGCTTTAAAACTTGGACTTGTAAATGCGATTGTACCCGAAAATTTATTGCGCAGCGAAGCCATCAAAATGTGTCGCGAAAATATTTCTTTAAAATCGAGCCGTGCTGTTTCAAGTGGTCCACTAGGATTATTAGGCCGACTTCGAGTTTTAGAAATAGAAAAACAGCTCAAAGAAATGGACCTGCAAAAGCTCGCACTTGAAACCAATCTCATTGGTAGGTCGGTAATCAAAAAGAAAAGCCTTGAGCAAATTGAAAAAAATACCAAGGGTCATTATCCAGCTCCCTACAAGGCCGTAGAAGCAATAATGAAGGGCATAAGCACAAGCCTCGAAAAAGGATTGGCGCTTGAAGCGAAACTTTTTGGCGAACTTGTGGTCACTCCTGAAAGCAGATCTCTTGTTCATATTTTTCGAATTATGACAAATGCTAAAAAAAATCCGTATCAAAAAGACGCACAAAAATCTTCACGTGAAAACGTAATCTTGCCTCTTTTGTCTGGCAGCAAAGCTGTTGGAATTTTAGGCGCTGGACTTATGGGAAGCGGCATTGCTACTGTTCTTGCAGATAAAAATATTCGCTCCATAATGCTTGATCGCGATTCTGCCGGAGTGCAGCGGGGACTAAAAAACGTTTCACAATATTTCGATGAGCGCTTTAAAAAACGTCGCATAAAAAAATTCGAACGCGATTGTGCTATTTCTAGAGTACAACCCGCGTTAAATATGAATTCCATGACTGCCATTCCAATTGTTGTAGAAGCGGTTTTCGAAGACCTCACCATCAAACACGACATTCTTAAAAAATGCGAAGCGCAATTTAAAGATGAAAATTTTGTTTTTGCTACGAATACTTCAAGCATTCCAGTATCGGAAATTGCAAAAATTGCAAAAAAACCAGAAAACGTGGTTGGTATGCACTTTTTCTCTCCCGTTCCTAAAATGCCTTTGGTAGAAATAATTGTCACAGAACAAAGCAGCCCATACGCAGCATCAGCAGTATTCGATTTAGCATCCAAAATGGGAAAAAACATTGTCGTTGTTAAAGATGGCCCCGGATTTTATACCACTCGCATATTGGCATTTATGCTTGTTGAAGCCCTTTTAATTCTTTCCGAAGGTGCAGATATTGGTGAAATAGATTTTGCTATGGAAAAATTTGGCTTCCCTGTGGGGCCAATTACGCTTATCGACGAAGTTGGTATTGATGTAGCAGAACACATTATTCAGGTTCTTTACAAAGCATTTTCCGATCGTATTATTTTGCCGCCAGAAATAGCAGCGATTCAAGCAGAAGATCGCAAGGGTCGAAAAAATTCTAAAGGGTTTTACACTTATTTAGACGGCAAAAAAGATGAGCCAGATGAAACTATTTATCACCATTTTAAATCTCGAAATTCATCGAGACGATTCGAGGCTAAAGAAATTTCGGACCGTTGCGCAATGGTATTTTTAAATGAAGCAGCACGCTGCCTCGACGAAGGAATTTTGAATTCTGCCGACGATGGCGACTTGGGTGCAATTTTTGGTTTAGGCTTTCCTCCGTTCCTGGGGGGACCATTTCACTGGGCATTAAATCGTGGAAAACCTGATATCAAACAACATCTTCAAGTTTTGGCCGAAAAACATGGCAAGCGATTCGAACCAGCACTGTATTGGTCTAAATAGTAAGTACGCTTACATTTTGCCTGGGGCCGCTCGAGTAACACTAAAGTACCAGCGCGATATGCTTCAGACATTCCACTTTCAATAAAGTTTTAAAATGGGCTACCGAACTGGGGTGCATCGGGGGTGCTTTAGCACTTTCCGATGAATTAGATTTCAGTACACAGAGGTGCGCTCCATGTCGGTTAAGACTGATTGTTTCAAGCGCAATCTTGGCAGCTCAATTTTTATTGCGACATTGGTGGCATGCGCATCTACGCTTCCTCACGATAGCCCTACAACAGCCACTACTCGTGCAGAAATGTGGGTTCAATTTCCTCTGATCGGCAATAAAGTGCCGGTTCAAAAATCACTTCATGTTAAGTCTGCTGGCCAAATTGAATTGGTAAAACAAAATGGAGAGCGCGTAGATTCTGGAAAAATAAGACTTAAACTTCTTGAAAGAACGTCCATTTCTGCCTCAGATTCGAAAAAAGATAAAATCATTTCAAATTGGGCTCAAGCCGAAATAGAATCGCTTTCATTGCAACCTGGTCACTATGTTATTGCCATTGAATCGTCACTCACCACAGTTACAAATGTGATGCTAAAATTTACTCCTGCGGATCCTGAAGAAAATTCGGGTATCAACCGAGACATAACCGGCGCCACTGTACTTAACGCTTCAGCGCCGGTTACCGGAACAGTAAATTACCGTAATGCAAACAGAACCGACTGGTACCAATGGGAAGTACCTCGTAAAGGAATTGTTACTTTATCCTGCGAAACCATTAATCAACAAAGCCAGACAGAAATGAAATATATTGACGAAACAGGCACTAGCAAAAAATGCCTTTTAAAAACACTTTTGACTTACGAAAAACCTAGCAAACTTTACGTCGGATTTTCGGCAGTAGAAATATCGAGTTTTTTGGATTACAGAGTCCAAGTCTCTTTTATGCCTATGCCAGAATCTCCCATGGGCGGTATTATTCTCAGAACTACACCCGAATCTATCACTGTAGATTTAGGAACTGACGATGGAATTCAATTGGGAACCAAAGGTGTCATAGTCAGAGGCCCTAATGATTTTGCAGAAATTGAAATAGAAAGTGTTTTAAAAAGAACATCAAAAGCAAAAGTTACCGGAAGAATTAATGAGACAGATCTTAATAAGCCTGTCACATTTATTGATACCGTAAATTCAAATTTAATTTTAAAAAATTCTATTGTTGATTCTAAATAGTGCCTTAAAATTCGCAATATGTTTCAAATAATACTGGGCATTTTTTCTGCGATAAAAGCAATTCATTCCCTTTTAAATCGAGATAATTTACGTTTTCGAGTCTTTTTAAAACAGAAACATCGGCCAATTTATTAAACGAAAGTCCGAGGGTCTGAAGTTTACGCAATGAAGTGCCCGCGCTGCCCTGAGCCGCTCCAATCAAAGGCGAAACATCGACTATCTGATTGTGAGAAAGCACCAAGGTTTGCATAGTCAAACCAATTTTAAACACTGGCAAAGTCACCAAGTTATTGAATGAAGCATCGAGCTCAACTAAAAATGGAGAATTTGTAAGTGGCTCTAAATCAGTCAATTCATTGTTTTTCACCGAAACTCTTTGAAGCATTTTTTGACTCGACAATGCATTCACATTTGTGAGCTTCTGGTTTTCAATTTTCAAAACAGTCAGCTTATTCGAGGCAGAAATCGCATCAATATTAGATATTTTTGAACTCGAAAGGTACAAATATTTTAAAGATTTCATTCGAGAGATGGAATCAATATTATTCAAACTAGAATTTTCTGCGCTTAACGCCTCCAAGTTTTCGAGAGTATCTAAAAATTCTAACGAAGTAATTTTCGTTTTATTCAACGACAATCCTTTTAAAGTTCTAAATTCTCCTACGACACGAAAATCTTCAAGTTCACTATTTAAGCTCAAATCCAGAATTTGAATATTTTTTAGCACTAAAAGTGGCTGCAAATTAGAAATATTTTTAGAACTTAAATCTAAAAATGTAGCCTTTTCTAATTTTTCAGAAGCCTTTTGGCAATTCAATTCCTTAACTGCTAATTTTAACGCATCGATTGTTACTTTAATATCTGCACTGAGGGTTACAGTTTCGCATTCTTTAACAAAATTGAATTCTGGCATTGGAACGCGCGTTGGCAACGGAAGAGGCGCAGGTGGGGGATTTACGGTAGGAGTTGCCACTGGAAGTGGCGAAGGCGCCACTGTGACTTCAGGAATAGCCGTTGGTGCGGCTGTGACTTCAGGAATAGCCGTTGGTGCGGCTGTTACTCCGGGAACTACCACCGGTGTTGCTGTGACTTCAGGGATAGCCGTAGGCAACACTGTTACATTAGGTTCTGGCCGATTTTCGCCCGCCTGAGGAACAGGTGTCTCACTTTTTTTAGACTCAACAGAACAGGCGTTGAGTGCAAAAACACTTAACCCAGCAATTGCAGCGATGCTTGATAATTTTATGCGCTTTAAATTCAGATATGTAAATTTCATTTCTATTTCACACTCTTTTATTGAATTGCTTGGTTGTATATATTTTCTAAGTTTGCATAGTAGTCCGAAAACAGAGGTTTTTCGGCAAACCATAAAAAATCGGGGCGGTCATCTGAAATCCATTCGCCGCCAATTATGTCGCCTGCGGCATTTAGTTCCAAGGTGTATTGATATAATTTTGATTTAGTAGCCTGATGACCTGTGTTTAAAACAGCATCCCAATTAGGATTAATTTCTACGGTATAGTTCATCTTTGTTTCAATGACTAACTCCTTAAATGTGCCTGGAGAAGCTGTCTCAGAAGGCGCACGAACAGATTCAACTGTGCTCGAATATCCGTAAACAGGCTGATTCCAAACCTGCGCATCACGTGTGACATCCACAACAAAACCGCGATTCCGCAAGGCGATAAAATTTGTCATTGCTATGTGAAAAGCACCGGGATTTGTATCTTTGCAGGCAGGTGTTTTAGCTGCTTCTGGATTTAACTCTAAATCAACCACACAAGTAGCGCCTAATGAGCGACTTAATGCTGGACGAGGAGCAACTTGCCCTTGATAATAACTCAGCAATGCCTTTATGTCTGAAGAGCCAAATTCAACATTTATTCCATTTTCGCCTTTAACAATCAAAGGTTTGGGTTCTTCAAAATTAATTGCTGCATTTGCCCAACCGTGACATATACCCTCCCACGATTCGTTGGTGGGCTTAGTTCTCTTGCGCTCAAATTGAACTGTTGGATAATCAAATCGGCCCATAAATATATCATATTTTTCGGCAGGAGAGAGCATTTTTCGATCGTTAACACTCATACTTTTATACTCTTCTAACGTCGGAGACACATAAGTAAACGCGTCTGGAGTTTGGGGGTCTGCCCAACGGGCAGCGACTCCACCTTCATTGGATGGCCAATAAGTGTCGCTCCATGGCATTTTAGTAATTTTTCCCGCCAAAGGCAGGCGACTAAAATCATGAATAAAATCGAATTGCACTCTACTTGGAGCATTCTTAAGGTTCCAAGCTTCAAAAACTTTGCTCAAAGAAGCGCTTTTTGTGCACGCCACGGTCAATCCAGCCAAACCGAAAATCGCTAAAGTAACAGAAATTATCAGATTTTTTTTATGGAACACAATATCTCCTCCGAATTTTAAATCACATATTTTTCTATCTCTTTAAATGCAGCCTTAGGTCAAGAAAAATCCGCATTCAAAGTAAAAAACTCTGCCAATCATTTGTTTAAATCAGAATCATCTGTCAGAGTTTCACCTTAATACTTTAAGTCTGTAGTAATCAGGTCATGCCCGAGGTAATCGTCTAATATGTTTTTGAAAATTCTGTACACACTGGCAGCATTACTCTGTTTTGCACCTTTTATTTCCAGCGCAATGGGACTCATTGGAGGCATGGCTTTTGCGGTATTAATCGGAAATCCCTTTATAAATCAGACACGTAAAATAGTTCCGACAGCTATGGGAATTTGTATCATGGGCCTGGGCGCGGAAATGAATTTTACAGCAGTTGCGCACACTGCTGGCACGAGCATTTTTTACACGGCCGCGGGAATTCTATTTACATTTTTTGTTGGTTATTGTCTTGCAAAAGCATTGAAAATTCCACGTAATATTTATATTCTCATTTCATCAGGAACGTCTATTTGTGGAGGAAGCGCCATAGCTGCAGTTTCGCCAGTTATAGCAGCACAACCAGAGGAAATGTCAGTGTCTTTAGCGACTGTTTTTTTGCTAAACGCTCTAGCTTTGGTCATTTTTCCTTATTTTGGCCACTTACTGCAACTTTCTGAGACTCAATTTGGCCTTTGGAGTGCCCTTGCCATTCACGATACAAGCTCTGTTGTTGGAGCAACCCTCCAGTATGGCGCAAAAGCTTTGGAAGTAGGAACTACCGTTAAGTTAACAAGAGCATTGTGGATCATTCCCATGGCCTTTGTCATTAGCCTTGCCATTCGCAAAAAAAATGATGAAAGCAAGAAAGTAAAGACTAAAATTCCTTGGTTTATTCCTGCCTTTGTTGCACTCGCGGGACTTGTTACGTTGTTTCCAGCGTTGCAAGGCCCTGGGCATTACGTCGCATTCGGTTCGCGGAGAGCGTTAGTGGCAACTTTATTTTTAGTAGGCAGCGGCTTAAATAAAGAAACATTAAAACGAGTAGGACTTAAACCATTCGCTCTTGGCTTGTTACTTTGGATAGCCGTTGGTGGACTCGCCTTAGCCGCGGTGTATTTTAATATCATAAAAATTTAGATCTGAGCTCAAAAACAAAGCACACATTCAAATTATTTCAACGCGCACCTAAAAAGTTTTACGTGCACTGGAGCATTTGAAGACTCTGGAAAATCTATCGGATTTGACAATTTTGACACTTTAGAAAAATGATTTTCAAGTATTTTCTGATATTTTTCTGCTGTTCCTCCTCTATGATTTGTTGAAAAATACGCCACACCATTTGCAGAAAGCAAAAATGCACATTGCGCTGCCAATTCACTCCAAGACTCTTCTACAGAAAATTCTTTTCCCGAAGTGCTAGCAAATGTGGGTGGATCACAAACTATTATATCAAGTTTTGGAGCGTTGCTGTCGGCACTCAGTTTTCTCACTTGTCGCTTTAGCCAATCTCTCGCATCTTCCTGAATAAATTTTCCTTGGCCTGACAGAGCGAGCCCAGCGCCTGCAAAATTTAACTTGCCGATATCTAGACAGGGCTTAGCAATATCAACAGAAAATACCACTTCAGCTCCGCCCACTGCAGCTGCAAGCGAAAAGGAACACGTGTAAGAAAATAAATTTGCCACTCTCTTTTGCGCCGATTTTAATGCGACACGACGCCGATTGTCGCGTTGATCTAAAAAAAGTCCAACATGTTGACTCTCTGTTAAGGTAACTCGGTATTTTATTCCGTGCTCAACAACTTCAAACCAAGGCGGTGGAGGATTTCCAAACAGCAATTGAACCGCAATAAGCCCTCGGCCATGCGGATTTTTTCGGGCTCGCTTTAAAACCCAGCCATCACATTTGTAGCGATTCATAAGTACATTTATAAGAGGGGTTATTTGATTTACCAGCTCATTATCTGGCATTGTTTCATCATAACTCCAAACACATAACCACTCGGCGTATTTATCGACTGCAATGTCGAATTTTTGCAGCTCTCCTCGATGCAGACACCGAAATGCCGTGCATATGTTTTCGTAAAAATTGCCGCGACTTTCGCTTGAAATATAAATGCCAGCTTCGCCGCAAACGCCGGCTGGATTTTCAAATGATTGCGGAAGTTCGCTCAACCAAGGGTCTTTTTGGTCGGGCCATTTCACACTGTGGCAATGAAGCGCAAGCCGAGGAAAAGCAACTCCGCCGTATTCAGAATCACCTGCAATAGTCAAACCAAAAGACTGAGCATGCCTCCTTATTTGATGAGTTCTTCCTCGAAAAATGGTCGCTTGATAAAGATACAAATGATCTTTTTTTCCGACCCTTAAAAAAAGAGTTTGACATTCTTTGCCGTCGAGAGGCAAATCGCATTTCCATTCTGATTTTCCAAAAAATTTTTGCGAGTCTTTATCAGAGAGAAAAAAATATACTTTCTGAGCTTCGTTTTTTTCATGAATTTGCTGAGCTAAAGCAGAAGATTCAGCATTGCGTGCAAATAATAAAACTCCGCTTGTTCCCTTATCAAGGCGAGAGCAAACGAATGTTTCTTCAGCCCTGTGCAAATGCAACCATTCCTGAACGGCCAAATCGCCTTCCCAAGCACCGTGTGTCGATATTCCGCTAGGTTTATCTATAATGAGCCAATTTTTATCTTTGAATAATTGCTTCAATCAGTCACCTCAAAATAAGATTCACAGCCAAGATTAAAACGTCACAAGAAGCAGACTCCTAACAGCATTGGCTAGGACGGGTTCTTAATGATAAGCTCGCTCCTCTGACTATGACACACATTCTGCTTATTTCCTTAAGGATCATCATAATGGATCGCCCCTATTTAGGCCGCTCAATTGTCCGTAAAGAAGGTCGCCGCAAACTAACCGGGTCTGCGCGTTACGTTGATGACCTCAAATTTTCTGGCATGATTTACGGCATAACTATCCGAAGCAATGTGCCTCGCGCCAAAATTAAAGGAATTCGCTTCACGGGCGATATTCCCTGGGATACATTTGTTATTGTCAAGCCGCAAGACATTCCAGGCAAAAACATCGTTGCTTTAATCTTTGACGATCAACCTTATTTAGCAGAAGAAATCATCAATCATTCCCAAGAGCCGCTTTTGCTTATCGCGCACGCCGACAGACAACTCCTCGAAAAAGCACGCGACCACATCATTTTTGATCTTGAATTATTAGAGCCCATTTTCGACCCAGAAGAGAGTTCAATGGGTAAAAAAGTGATATGGGGTAGCGATAATATCTTCAAAGACATTTTAATTGAAAAAGGCGACGTCGACGCCATTTTTAAGCAAAATCCTAAAATTAGTTCCGGCACCTATTCAACAGGCGCACAAGAACAACTCTACATTGAAACCAATGGGGTGATTGCACTTGCCTCACCTGAGGCTGGTGTTACGGTTTGGGGCTCTTTGCAATGTCCTTATTTTGTGCACAAAGCATTAAAGTCACTCTTCGATTTTCCCGACGACAAAGTCAGGGTTGTGCAATGCGAAACGGGTGGCGGCTTTGGCGGCAAAGAAGAATATCCTTCACTTTTAGCTGGCCACGCTTCACTACTGGCTTGGAAATCTGGCTTGCCCGTGAAAATGATTTACGACCGTGAAGAAGACATGGCTGCTACTACAAAACGCCATCCTTCTCGCACACACATTCGATCGGCTGTAGATAGCGAAGGTCGACTTCTGGCCCTCGACATCGATTTTTTGTTAGATGGAGGCGCATATTCAACGCTTTCTGCCGTTGTTTTATCGCGCGGTTCAATACATGCAACCGGGCCCTACAAATGCGAGAATATTAGAGTCCGCGGCCGTGCAGTAGCAACAAACACTCCACCGCAAGGCGCATTCAGAGGATTCGGGGCCCCCCAAAGTGTTTTCGCATTAGAGCGTCATCTAGATATTATAGCACACGATATTGGCTCTGACCCTGTTGAAATTCGCAAATTAAACCTCATAAAAATTGGCGACACCACTGGAACTTCTCAAGTCATTCGCGAAAACGTCGACATGGCGAGCCTTATGACAAAAGCACTCGCAGAAAGCGACTTTTACAAAAAACGCGAAAAGTTTAAAATAGAAAATACTGGCTCTACAATTAAGCGTGGCATGGGAATAGCAACATTTATGCACGGCTGCGGATTCACCGGCTCGGGTGAAAAAATGCTCGCCTCTGTGGCGGGAATTGAAGCCACGCCAGAAGGAATTGTGAGGGTACTTGCCGCGAGCACAGAAATCGGACAGGGAACAAATACTATTTTTGCCCAAATAGTAGCAGATGCGATAGGAATACCAATCGATTTAATTGAAATTGCACAACCAGACACCCAATTTGTACCAAATAGCGGACCAACTGTTGCTTCTCGTACATGCATGGTAGTGGGGCAATTAATTGAAAACTGTGGCATTAGTTTAAAACAAATGCTTGTGCAATCTAGACTTTTAAAAGACATATTTACGCCAGATGAATTTAAAAAAGCATGTCGCGATTACATTGAGCATTTTGGTCCACTTCGTACCTTCAGCCAGTACAAACAGTCGCCGCATATTGACTGGGACGATAAAAAATATTTTGGCGACGCCTACGGAACTTACGCCTGGGCTTGTTACGTTGCTGAGGTGAGCGTGGACACACTCACTTACGAAGCACGCGTCGAAGACTTTGTGGCCGTTCAAGAAGTCGGACGCGTCGTTAACCCATGTTTAGCAGCAGGACAAATAGAAGGCGGAGTAGCACAGGCCATCGGATTCGCACTAACAGAAGAAGTTGTTTGGCGTGATGGAAAAATGGCGAACAATCAAATGACAAATTATATTATGCAAACTTCTTTAGATACTCCACCCATTCGGGTTTTTTTTGAAGAAAAGCCTTATACTTTCGGACCTGGAGGCGCAAAAGGCATTGGAGAACTTCCAATGGATGGCCCCGCCCCGGCAATTTTAAATGCACTTCAGAACGCCTTAGGAATTCCAATCAATCAAATTCCGGCGACACCCGAAGTCATTCACCGCGCAATGCACCCTCAAAAGAGGTCATAAAATGTCTGAAAAATCTGTGCTAAGTTTCACATTAAACGGTAAAATAAAAAGTCTCAATGTACACCCCATGGCCCGGCTTCTCGACGTCATACGCGAAGAATGTGCATCTACTGGCACAAAAGAAGGCTGCGGAGAAGGTGAATGTGGCGCCTGTAACGTTATCATTGATGGATCCCTTGTTAATTCCTGTCTTATTCCCGCCATTCAAGCAGAAGGATGCGACATATTAACAGTGGAGGGTCTTGCAACAAACAGTCAACTCACTCTTTTACAGCAGGCCTTTTGGGACATGGGAGGAGCTCAGTGCGGAATATGCACCCCAGGAATGCTTTTATCTGCTCACGCTCTGCTCACAAATAACTCTGAACCAACTGAAACTGAAATTCGCACAGCTTTGGCTGGAAATCTCTGCCGTTGTACAGGATACGTAAAAATTGTAGAAGCAGTGCAAAAAGCAGCTTCAGATTTAAGAAATGCGCCTCAAGGAGAGCCAAAATGAGAGGATGCATGTCAGATTTCGAAATTGCAAACCCGAAAACACTTTCTGAAGCCTTGGCTTTACTGTCTGAATCGCCAGAAAAATGGATGCCAATCGCTGGCGGCACAGACATTATGGTTGTGTATGCCGCCGGAAAACTTCAACATAAGTCACTCATAAATATTTTTGGACTCTCTGAGCTTAAAGAAATAGAAATCAGCACCGAAAAATCTGAAATTAAAATTGGCGCCGGATGTACCTATTCGCAGGTATTGAAAAATAAAACAATTCAACAGTTTTTCCCCAATATCTGCGCCGCAGCAATTGAAACCGGGGCTCCTGCCATTCAAAATAGAGGCACTTTAGGCGGAAATATTGTCAACGCTTCGCCCGCAGCCGATTCTCCCACTGCGCTACTTTGTTACGATGCACAATTAGAACTCATTTCAACGCAAGGAATCCGCATTCTGCCGCTCAATGAATTCTACAAATCATATAAAAAATTCGACTTAAAACCAGGTGAACTTTTAAAAAATATTATTTTGCCCCTCAATCAAAAACGCAACACTCATTTATACCGCAAAGTTGGCACCCGACGGGCACAATCCATTGCAAAATTAGGATGTGCACTCACAGCACATAACAATGGTCAAAAACTCGAAAATGTCCGGTTTGCTATTTCTGCACTCACCCCCACAATTTCGAGATTAAAAAACACTGAAAAAATACTTGAAACTACTTCGATTGATCAAATAAAAATGTCCGATTTGCTGTCATCCATAAGCAGTGCAATTGCTCCCATCGATGATATTCGTTCCAATGCAAATTACCGCCGCGATGTTATTTTGAACATATCGGCACAATTTTTTACCGAATTGGGCATTTTGAATGTTTGATTGGCTGAATATTGTCTCTCAATTAAATCACAATCGTGAGCCCTTCATAATTGTTACCATTGCCAAAGCCATTGGCTCTACGCCAAGAGAACAAGGCGCTAAAATGATTGTAGCCAAAAATGGCAAATATTATGGCACGATTGGTGGCGGAAGGCTTGAAAAATTAGCCCAAGAAGAAGCGGAAGCTTGCCTTGTAGGCGAATCATACGGATTTTTTCGGTATCCCCTATGCATGCGAACTTTTCAATGTTGTGGAGGCTCAGTAGAGCTGATGATGGAATACATTGCAGTGCAAAAAAGAGTCACAATATTCGGCGCGGGGCATGTTGCACATGCGCTAATCCCATTTTTAGCTGCACTCGGATATGAAATTAGAGTTGTAGATGAGCGAGAAAATTGGATTGAAAGCATCAAGGAAAAAAATAATAACATTGAAGTCATTTTAGATTCACCATCAAATTGGATTCATAAGATTGCAGATGACTCGACACTAAATAAACACGTCGCATTTTCACCGCAAGATTGGGTGTTGGTAATGACTCACAGTCACGATTTAGATTTTGAAATAGTATCAAAATTAGCGCCTATTCCGCTACATTATTTTGGACTCATTGGGAGTGACACAAAGTCAAAACGTTTTCGACAAAGATTAGCTGCAGCTGGCGTCTCACATTTAAATATTGAAAAACTCGTTTGCCCCATTGGAATTCCCCTGGGAGGCAAGGAGCCCGCTGAAGTGGCCATCAGTATTTGTGCACAATTTGTTCAGTTGAATCAAAATAGAACTGCAGAAAAAAGCCTAAATATTGCAAATGAAAAACCTTATAACGATACAACCCCCATTGAACTTCTTTTGAATTCAGGAGCGAATTCGCAATGGCAGAGCGATTCCCAGTCTTAATATTTGCTTCAGGCAAGTCAACTCGCATGCAGCAGCCCAAAGCCATGCTGCAGATAAATGGAATTCCCTGGATTCAGCAGCAGGCTACTGCACTGAGCAGTCTAAATTTTTCAAATATATTTATTGTTACCAATAAAGATCTTTATATTACTCTGCAAAAATTGTGTCCCAACCAAATCATAATTTTAAATGAACAAGATTCTTTAGGACCTTTTTTTAGCATTCAATTGGGCATTCAATCAATTCTTAAAAAATTCCCGTCCACTTCTGTTTTTATTAAACCCGTAGACATTCCTGTTTCTGATACCGAAGTTTGGCAGCAACTTGAGTCCAAAATAATTCCTGGAATATTAGCATCCATACCAAGTTACTCGAATAAAAAAGGGCATCCTGTGTGCGTTTCAAATAACATAGCAAGAAAAATTGAAAAATTTGATGTTTATGCAGAAAATGCCAGATTGGATTATATTTTAAGAGATATTCCCGAGGAAAACAAATTAATTTGCAAAGTTAATGACAAAAAAATTATTCTCAATATAAATTCTCCCGAAGATTGGGAAAGATATCTTGAGACATACTCGGGCAATTAAAATTTCTCAAGTTCACTTTTCCCCATTGCTTAATGTGGTCAAAAATGCGCCAAATAGAGTTAAGATTACTCCACATATTCGGTACAAATCTGCACTTTTTCCAGTTACAAATTGATCCCAAAGTAAGCTTGTGACCATCTGCCCCGCAACCATTGTCACAAAAGTTGCTACTGCTCCGATTTTGGAAATACTGAATGGCGCTCCAGCGACTAATATAAATCCAAATATCCCAGGTAAAAAAAACCACCAAGGCAAGGAATTATTTGTTAAATTATCTGTTCGAAATAACGCAGGCAATGCCTCAGGCTTCCATTTTCCCAAGAAAAATATTGAACTTGTTAAAAACAGCAATACCAGTGCGTTTATCAATATCGCTTTGCCCATTCCCATTATTTGGCCAGAATTCCGATTGAGTGAACCCTGAAGTACTGCGCAGGCCCCTAAAAAAAGCGGAAATATTTTGAATAAAAACATATTGTTACCTAAAATTATCGTTATTTTCTAAATATTTGCGCGCCAAGAGCCGAAAAGACCTTAGTGCTTACCTTTCTGCTATGAAAGATATTATCATGCGTGTGTTTTATTGGTGTGCCGTTTTTTTTACAACTTTGAGTTGCGGGCTCCCCAAGAATAATGCTCAACTTATTCCGGACATTGCGCCTCAAGACGGCAACTCTCCAGAGGGCGGTCTGCCTGAATCTCAATCTCAGGCGCCAGCAAATAGCAAACAAGATTTGCAAACAAACGCGGACAAAAAAATTAATATTGTAGAAATGGTGAGCAAACCAGTTTTGCCACTGAGCAATGCAGAAGCCGGTCTCTTTTTTAAGGAACTTTGCGCGTCTTGCCATGGTAAAGCAAGTGGAATTGCCGCAAACGACCCCAGTTTGGCCACAGCGGCGCATCAGGCATGGACTTTTCACGCAGAGGCTCTTTCTGCTGATGGATCAGTCATATCTTCGGACATAAAAATTCCAAATGTCTATTTTGCTGTGCTGAAAAAATATGAGAAAAAAGAAAATGGCACGCCTTTTCCCATGCCAAAATCTAATATCGCCGACAGCGATTACGAACGTTTGAAGCGGTTTTTAGTGTGGATGAAAATTCAATTTCCTGCAAAAATTAAATCCGGCTTGGCAAAAACCACTCAAAGTTCTGATTCCATTCCTGGAGTGGAACCTGGCAGATTTCCCGAAATTATTCAGGGGAATAAAGCAATTCAGTATGTTTTGGGGTCGGAAATAAAAGCCATAGCTGATATACAAGAAACAGAGGCATTACTAATATTCGACCGAAATTGTGGCATTTGCCATGCAAATCAATATCAAACTGTTTCTAAAATAAGGGAAGATTGGCCGAGAATTTATGGCGCCATAACTCGACCGTCTAATCCCATGCCGGCGAACGATTCGGCAAACTGGCGCATTAAAAGCGACGGAAAGTATTTAATTGACTATTTGAAAGTTAAATTAAATGCGCAGCCAAATTTCGACTTACTAGCCCGACTTTCGGCATGGATTTTTGAATTAAATAAAAATACCGAGACAAATAGGGCCTCTGTTAGCACTTTAAGTGAGCTCAAGAAAAAAGCAGAAGATATTCAAACCGCGCTCAACGCATCCTACCCAAAACTTGTCCTATTGAGGGATCTCAAGAATACAGGGACACTGGGCACACCGGCACAAATTCAAGCGCGAAATGATTGGAACGTGCAAATTGCTGAATACACAGCAAAAGTTAATGTGTATAATTCGATTTACACGCAGGCTCAGCAGATTGCTGATTCACTCAAAGCCCCAGCAGCATTTCCCATTCCATAATTTTCAGACAGAATTGAAAAAATTTCTCAATATTGTGGACTCAGAGAAGCCGCAAATTCAACATCCTAGTTGACATTTTAGCCAAATCGAGTGATCAATAGATACTGGGGAGAAAAACGTGAAGCAAAACAAATCAATAAAAAAGATTCAAATCATTTGCATTGCACGCAGCAAGTTTTTTCTCATTTTATATCTAATAGCATTATTTCTGTTCTCACACTCAAGCGGTCAAGCAGACACTCGCCCAGGTAGCGAATTAAAGACGATTGTTTTGCAACTTCCCTGGAATCATCAATTTCAATTTGCCGGCTATTATGCCGCTGTCAGAAAAGGTTTCTACGAAAAAAAGGGCTTCAAAGTTCGCATTATTGAAGGCGGAAATCAAAATGAACCTTCAAATAGCGTGCTCGAAGGAAGTTCTCAATTTGGAGTAGAGGGCTCAGAACTCCTCTATCGTCGACTCCAAGGTGCGCCATTAGTAGCATTGGGTGTTGTATTTCAGCACTCTCCATATGCATTAATGAGTCTCAAAAATTCTAGTTTACATTCACCACTCGACTTCATTGGACACAATGTTCAACTTTTATTGAACAATCGCAGTGCAGAATTTTTTGCAATGTTTAAGCATGAAGACATTGGTCTCGATCGCATCAATCAAAAAACTCTCAGTTGGAATTTGAACGATTTAATTTCTGGAAAAACTGATGCCGTAGCGGTTTACATGACAAACGAACCTTTTTTAATGCGCGAAAAAGGCATCGAAGTGAATTTACTCAGACCATTTAATTATGGCGTAGACTTCTACGGAGACACACTATTTACCTCTGAAAAATACGCGGCCGACAATGCCGACACTGTAGAAGCATTTCGTGATGCCAGCTTTAAAGGCTGGAATTATGCATTCGAGCATGAAGATGAAATCATTTCAGAAATACTTGAAAAATATGCCGACCCTAGCCAAAAATTAACCGCACCTCAACTCAAATTTCAAGCAGAAACCATGCATGATTTAGTTCTGCCTTCCCTTGTCACCATCGGACAAATGAATCCGAGCCGCTGGCAAAAAATGGCTACTGCCTTTGTAGAATTAGGCATGATCGAACCCGATTCCATCAATAGGCTGAACGGCTTTATGTATACAGGGCCCAACATTGGATTCACGCCGCACTGGCTCAAATGGCTAACAGGAATTGCATTGGCATTGGTCACGGTTACATTTATTGCGTTAATGGCAACTTTCAGGCTGCGCCATCTTGTTTTAGCGCGTACAAAAGATCTCAATATTAAAAATGTAAGTTTAATCAACGAAATCAAAAACAGACAAGAGTCTGAAAAACTACTGAAAGAAGCCCTTATTGCCGCAGATATTGCCTACAAAGCAAAAAGTGAATTTCTATCAAATATGAGCCACGAAATTCGCACTCCTCTAGGAGCAATATTAGGATTTGCAGACCTAATGCTACGCGAAAGCTCAACAATTGCAGATCAAAACCGATTTGCAACCGTTATAAAACGAAATGGCCTCCAATTAGTCAGAATCATCGATGAAATTCTCGATTTATCTAAAATTGAAGCAGGTAGAATGCAGATTAATCAGAGTGATTTTAACTTTCGCGACGCCATTCGTGAAATGTTTTTGCATCACACCGAAAAAGCACACGAAAAAAATCTTCAACTCATACTAGACCTCGACGACTCTGTGCCAATTTTTATTAGAAGCGACAAGTCTCGAGTCAAGCAAATTATTAACACACTTATTGGCAATGCAATTAAATTTACTGAATCTGGAATTGTAAAAATTAGAGCTTACTCATGTCTTTCAAGTACTGCGCAATCGCTCATCACATATGTAGAAGTTGAAGACACTGGCAATGGCATTTTGCCCGACCAACAATCATTTTTATTCCAGCCTTTCTCTCAGGCTGATACGTCGTCAACAAGGCGCTTTGGGGGCACAGGCCTCGGCTTAGCCCTATGTCAACGCCTCGCAAAGCTTTTAGGAGGGGAATTGTGCCTTGTGAAAAGTCACCCTTCTTCAGGTTCTGTGTTTCGATTGACCGTCAAAGATTATGGACCAACGTTCTCAGGTGAAGTTGAATTATCTTATCAAGTGGCTCAAACTCAAAAAGCCACAAATATTGATAGTAAAATGCCAACTGCAACGCCCCGAAAAACGCTGTATAATGGAGAGATCAAATCAATCACTCCAGAAAAAGGAGACACCATTAAAAGCTTAAATGGACTCAAAATACTTGTTGTAGAAGATGCGGCTGACAATCGTTTTTTAGTTAAAACATTGCTCACCCTCGACGGCGCTAGCGTTGAATTCGCCGAAAACGGGAAAGAGGGTTTCGAAAAAGCTATCGGAGGCACATACGATATGGTGCTCATGGACATTCAAATGCCTGTAATGGACGGCTACGAAGCCACGTCTCGGCTGCGAAAACATGGATTCAAAACACCTATTATTGCACTCACCGCTCACTCTTCACAAGAAGAAAAAGAAAAATGCTTTGAAATCGGCTGCAACGATCACGTTGCGAAGCCGGTAAATCGTAATATTTTGCTAGAAGCCATTGTAAGGCAAAACAAAAAATTCGCACAAAAAAAACAGTCCCTGATTGAGGAAAATCCGGCTCAATGCAGTTCAATTGAACAAATAGTTCTCAATGAAGATTACTCAAAATCTTCAAAAATTATAAATTGAATTACTCTTCACTCCAAGAAAACAAATCTAAATTGAGTTGATAGACTTCCTCCTGAGGCGAAGCTGTAACTTTATTTTGAATTCTCTGTATTGTTTTTAAAATTTCTTGATGAATGCTTTCCTTAGTTTGAACAGAACAACTAAAAGACACTGAAAAATTGAAGTTATTTTTATTTAACCCATTGTCGAACTTACTCATAGATTTTAAACGGATTAATTTTTTATATGCAGGAAACAAATATGAATCGGAAGGCAAATGAATGTTATCGACAATGGACTGAAATTTTCCATTCTTGACCGTTATAATATTATTATTTTGAAGCTTTCTCAATATATTTGAAAAAACATCGTCCGCCAAGCCCAATCTCAATTGAATGAGGCGAATATTCGAAGCGTATTTTGGTATTGTTAAAAACATGTGAACCAGCTGAAAGTCTGGATTAATGTAGTACTCTACCAAATCAGGGCTCGCTGAGTTCAAACTTTTAACTGGAATATTTTTTTCAGTTTTTTTTATTTCCGCACGCAGCAATTGCAGCTTTTGGTTGAGCTCCTCTCGTCTTTTTGCATTTTGGGAACGTTCACACTCATATAAACAGAATATATAATCTCTTTCTTTCTGATTCAAACCGAGAAATTCACATGCAGAGAAAAGTTGATCTGAGGTCAAATGGCCGTCGTGAGCAAGTACTTTTGAAAGGTAGGTTTTTTGAATTCCGCAAAATTTTGCCATATTTTGAAAGTTATATTGTTTGCTAAAGCTAACTTTTTTTTCCAAATGCAAATCATTTAATGCAACCTTGTATGAAGTGAATTCAAAAATAGTCGGCATTTTGACTCCAATATAAATCTTTGTTTGTGCCACTTTTTGCTCTTTGGTTAACTTTTTATATATTAAAGTTCTTTTAGTTAATTATCAATCAATTGAATTTTACTTCGACAAAACGATACTTTGTTAATGGAATCTGCAAACCCCACATGAGAGGACCGCATCGATGTTGCAATTTTTAGTGTTTCTGCTTTCAATTATGAGTTCATTAAACGCCTATTCTGGCTGGACAAGCGGAGGTGGAGAACTTTTTGGAGACTCGGGAAACCCATGGTTTATTCAAAACACGCTAAAAGTTCGGTATTGCGTGCAAATTGACCCGCAATTTTTTCATCTAGAAAAAACAGAGGCAGAAGCGCACATTGAAAACGCATTTAAGTATTGGAAGTCCGAATTCAAATATGCACACTGGTTTGAACAAAATGATTCTCAATCCATTAAATCTGGCGCAACGATGCCTTTGGCTCGATTAAAAGTCGCAACTCAAGATTTTATTAAAACTGATTGCTCCGAAAATCCAGAAATCGTATTTCAACTTGGTTTCCTCACGTCGGACCAACTTAAAAAGATACAAAATTACAACTCATTTGCGGCATTTTCTGTCCGAACAGAGTACGACATCAAGAACCTGAGTGGAAAAGGGTTTATTTATTTTGCGCCAGAAACTGGGCATTCCAAGACGAAAGAAATGGCAGAAAATACCTGGAATCAAGAAAATGGGATAAAATTTTATCAAGTATTAATCCACGAATTGGGGCACGTTTTTGGACTATCACATTCTGTAAAATCTGGTAAAGCAAGCGTAATGAGTGACTCTTTTGTTGAAAAAACCGTGAGCAATAGTCAAAATTCGCCTGATTTATCGAATGACGAACTTTGGCCCGGTCCATTTTTTACTGTCAGGCCTAGTTTCTACAGCTCATACGGCATGGCGTGCGGCGCAAAAGACTCTCGATTCGAAGTCAAAAGAAAATTTTTCGGAATCGACCCTTCTTGGCCAGCGTGTTTTGGGGTTAAATTAGGGAATAAAGAAATTAAAATTTACGGCATGAAAAACATCAATGACAGTCAAAAAACGCTTATTGGTACTGCGCGCTTCGAGAATTCAGTTGGACAAATCAAAGACGCCATTGGCCTGTTTCTTCCTGTTGGTCAGGAAGTATTTGCCAACTCGCCGGCCTTAGTTCCCGGATTTAATATCGAAGATCAAAAGGCAATTTACAATTCTGCCGACCATCAAATAGAGAGAAAAATGTTTCTCACACTTGATCCGACCAAAAATGATCCGCTAGGAGACGACTTAAAGATAGGGGGTATAATGGACGACTTGCTTTACATTAACCTAATAGAGGGCTTATAATTTAAATTAATATAAGTACGGTAACTTCATTGCGCTGCATAAAGATATGGTGACGGGGGGCAGATTTGAACCGCTCCCGAAGCTTTATTCGCCCCGAAAATACTCAGGACTTATTCATCAATCATGTGCCCTCGTGCTTTTTTAAATCCTGTTAAAAAAAGGGGGAAATCAGGCTTCACAGGTCTTTCGACCAGCGAAGCACTGCTTCGGCCATATTCCTTGCACTTTTAGCATCCTCAACAGTAGCAGGCGCGGGGCCTTCCTCATACCGGCGTTGAGCTGCATAAATATTAAGTTCGGAAAGTTCATGCTGAAAGGGGCAACTCGGTTCTGTGTTAGGCAGTAGCGCAAGAAGTACGGCATGGTCGTGCACGGATGGAAACTCAATTTCCAAGTGAACAAGTGCAGCTTTAAGTGCCTTCTCAACTGTTTGCTGAAAGTAAAAGCATGCATTTTCGATTCTCGCGCCACCACTCAGAAGCAAATCTGCAGAAAAAAAATCAGCGTCCGCAAGCCTGAAGAGCTCCTGCCTATATTCTGGGCGATATTTACGCAGCTTCATTGATTAGAATTCCTTCTTGAACAGCAAATGCATAGAAATTGCCGCCTTGCTCCAGTTTAGACTTTAAAAAAGAATTGGGAACAACGATGATATCAAGTGCCCAAATGGTGCGCATGACTTCGCATAAAATGCGCTTTCTCGTGGTTTTAAAATCCAACTCATCGGGGATTTCAATTAAAAAATCAATGTCTCTGATGTTTACAGCATTGCTGTCTACCGCAGAACCAAACAAATAAATTCTAGAATTTGGGCATATCGATTTGATTTCAGAAACAACTCGCCGAACTTCTTGTTCGACGTCATGGCGCAACGTTTTTGACATGATTCCCACTCCTCTCTTCCCAAACAAACGGCTTAGATGCGGAGTCAGCTGTTGTGTCTATAATTCTTGGGCGCCTTGAGCAACACGTGGGGCGCAAAAATCATGGGCGATGCTTTGGAAAGTGTTTGCGCTCTTAATAAAGCCGGGGGAGTCAAATGGTGGGTATAAAACCTATTGAAATTGGTGACGGGGGGCGGATTTGAACCGCCGACCTGTGGATTATGAGACCACCGCTCTAACCAACTGAGCTACCCTGCCACTGTAAGGGGTGCGATTAACATCTTGCAGCAATTCAGTCAAGAAACTTTAACGCCGAAATGAATTAAAAAGGACTTTCATAGAGAACATACGACGTTGAATAGTCGCTAATCTCAAAGTAAACTTTTTTCTCGTCTGCATCGGCTTTGTAATTCAAATTCAAATCCATCACGCCATACCCATACCGGTAAGCTCGAACTGTAGTGTTGTCGCCAGTTGCTTCGGCAGTTGTGAGTTTTTCCACTCCCAAAAACCGGTACATTACTTTTCCGTTTGAATACACATCTACTACGCCATTGGTACCAGTCCAATTCTGCAGAGAACGTGTAATTTTATTGCGCGATTCGAACGTGCAGCCCGCAAATGCAAAAACTATTGAAAATAATGCAATAGTCTTTGCAACATGACTGCCATTAAGTTGCGCTTGCAGCAGATTTTTCATCGCTTTTGCTCCCCGATTTTTTAACAACTTTTGCTTTTCCGCCAGCGTTTTTACGCGGTGCTTTTGGAACTGGAGTTTCGCCTTCTGCAACAAGCTTTTTGCGGGATTCAAATTTAAATTCAAAACTTCCATTTTGCTTCATATGCAAGCGTGCAGCAAAAGGACGTCCTTTTTTAGATTTAAAATCCGTTATAGCAGGCGTCGCGCCGGAGATAATATATGTCTTAAATTCTTCTAGCGAAACAGGGTGATGGCAAAGAGTGCGAGGCATGCGTGCCATCAAACGTTTCACGGGTTTCGGAATCTTTTTAGGTTTTACTTCTTTGCCTTCTGGTTCGACTTTCTTGCGAGCTCTGGGCTTTTTGGCTTCCACCGCAGGTGCTGCATCTCCAGTTGCTCCTAAGGCAGTGACTCCAAATTCACAATGATACGCCGCTTCAGTCATAAACACGCGGCCAGGCTTGCTCAAGAACGTCTGGTCTAGAAATTCTTCGTGCAACACCGTCATGTCGGCGCCGCCCTGAGATTCCGTGGGAGTTCCCGTTTCATCGACTAAAACGAGTCCCTTAGGATTCACAGAAATAAAGCTGTGATAAACCGTTCCGGCGCTGGTCTGAAATTCTATGGGCCCTACTTTTGGCATGCTCAACACATCTGAAACCAATGCGCGGTCGACATAACGCTGATTTTTTTCTTTCCAAATAATAAATTCACAATCAGGCGCCTTGTTGCATTTGTACGCCCAAAAAGTTTCTAAAATTTGACCTTTTTGGCATGAAGGGCAGGTACCCAATGGCTGCTCAGTTGCAAAAAGTCCTTCGTATTCAAATCCGCGCGTTTTTTCTACAATTTCCGTAGTGAAAGCAATCATTTCTTTCATGAATTCTGCGCGGCTTTTTTGGCCTTTTTCCATCTTTTTGAGGTCGAATTCCATTTCACCCGTGAGCTCGACACTGGCCAATCCAGAAACAGGAATTCTGCTTAAGATATCGACCAATCGAATGCCTTTTGCAGTTGCACGTAAGGCTTTACCCGTGCGCGCAATGTATTCTTTAATCACTAAATTTTCGATGATTTCTGCACGAGTTGCAGGGGTTCCGATGCCTTTTTCTTTGAGAGCACCAGCAATATCTTCATCATTAACAGACCTACCGGCATGTTCCATTAACCCAAGCAATTTTGCTTCCGTAAGACGTGGTGCAGGCTTTGTCGCATTTTCGCTCGACAAAAATTCAAGCGCTCCCACTTTAACTGTCCCAGAGGGGTCTTTTTCATTGAGTTTTGGCAAGCGACTTTCTTCTTCAGAGTCGAGTCCATAAACTTCACGCCAGCCCGGAACTTGCAAATCTTGCACTCGGGTGCGGAAATTCTGCGACCCTACTTGCGAAATACGCTCTACTTTCGCCCAAATTGCATGTTGCATAAATGCAGCTAAAAAGCGTTTTACAACTAAATCGAAAATGCGCTCATCGTCGCCTTCCAATTTTGTAGGAATTTCACCAGTGGGAATAATGGCAAAGTGATCTGAAATACCTTTGTTATTAAAAATTCGCTCTTTATTTAAGAGTCCGGCTTTTAATATTTTTTTACTTGCAGACATTAAATTGCCCGGCAATTCGCCATTGGAAAACTTTTTAAGTATTTCTTGAACTGGTTCTACATAGTCTTCAGGCAGGCATTTAGAATCAGTACGCGGATAAGTTAACAACTTGTGTTTTTCATAAAGTCGTTGTGCCGCCTGCAAGGTACGACTTGCGGGCATGCCGAATCGCCTATTTGCTTCGCGCTGAAGCATTGTCAAGTCGAACAATTGGGGAGCAATTTCTTTAGATTCTTTTCTAATTTCACTCGCCTTCGATTGCCCTTTATGAGCTTCCAAATCGGCGAGTACAATTTTAAGTCTATCTGCAGAAAAAATACGATCTTCTTTTTCGCGCACCGAAGCGGTTTCTTCGTCGTCTTCAGAGCTTGCTGGTTTTTTAAACAAGGGGTCGAACCACTGGCCAGAATATTCATGCGTGTCTGTAGAAAAACGACCTTCGACAGCCCAATAAGGCTCTGGACGGTGGCGTAAAACGTCGTTTTCTCGCTTCACAATAAGTGCCAATGTAGGAGTCTGAACACGTCCCACAGACCAAGATGCGCCTTTTTGATTTTTAGGGCGCAATCGCCTTGTAATCGCACGAGTGGCATTCATACCAATGAGCCAATCGCTTTCGGCACGGCAACGGGCAGCATCACCCAAATGATCAAAATCTTTGCCATCTTTAAGCGAATTGAATTCATTGCGAATGGCTGCAGGGGTCATACTTTGCAACCACAAGCGTTTTATTGCCTTGGGTTGTCCGCAAAAATCGTAGAGTTCACGAAAAATAAGTTCGCCTTCACGGCCCGCATCGCAAGCATTCACAAAACCGAGAATATTCGACTTTTTAGCAAGGGATTTAATGCCTTCAAGTCGCTCTTTTTGACCATCTTTGGGTTTGTATTCAAATTTTACAGGAATAATTGGCAAATCTTGCAAGAGCCAGCGCTTGTATTTAGGATCAATTTCTTCGGGTGGCAAAAGTTCTAATAAATGGCCCACAGCCCAAGTGATTGCAAATTTCTCTGAGTCATAATGGTCCGATTTTTTTTCAAATCCACCCAAAGCTTTAGCTATATCGCCCGCTACACTTGGCTTTTCTGTTACAATAAGCCACTTTCCGCCTTTTTCCATTGTCCTATTCCTTGGTCTTTATTTGTTCTCTTGAACAAGTTCATCTGCTAATTTATTGGCAACGGTACTTCCGTTTAAGCGTAATTCTTTAACTACCATCTCAAGTGAATCAATATAATCAGAACGATATATTCCCAACAACACACTTATGTTAAAAGATGTAATTGGGCCATCATCTGTCTCGCGTCTGATATTTTCCCAATACAATGCACGAGGCACAGCATCTGCAGGGCTAAATTTTGCCGAAACTTTTTGAATTGCCTTCAAACCCAATTCTTCCGCCTCAGACCCACCAGATTCTAAAAGTTTTGCATGAGATTGAATGCTTTTTCGCATGCGTTCAATCATGAGTCCTGTCGTATTTTGAATAGCCGCGCTTTGAACTTGTTTGATTCCCAGTTCAAGTTTTGTCAATCCGTCTCGTTTCTGAACAACATAAATTTCGACACTTGACTGTCCAGGATCGGAGCCGCTCAACCATTGAGGCTTAACTTCGGAACTACGCTCAATCACTTCCGAAGTCGGACCTAAAATACTGGCACACGCCCAAAACTGAGTTAATAATGCAATTGCAAGCGCGTTAAAAATCTTTTTCATTTTTGTTGGCCCATGTAAATACATAACAACCAGGTCCTTTTAAATTTACATTGTGGCTAAAGTACCACGGCAATTTTTGTCAGACGTCAATTCATTGACTTCAAAGTTCAATGCTGGCCTTGATTTGATTTCAACGCAAGGCCTCCAAGACGTCGTCGCAAACCATTGGCTCACCACTACCTGTTACTCTGTAGGCCACACTTGTTCCACGGGCAAGCCCCTCTGAAGCATGCCACGGTCGGATGACACATCCCGCCTCTGGCAAAATAACGTGAAATGGCGCCACATCCCAGACCTCAATTTTTGGGTCAACAAATCCGCGAACAGAACCATTTAACAACAAATAATACCCTAAAGCATCGGGATAAGTGCGTGCCTTAAAATCGGGCCCGTACAATTTTTGCAACACGCCATTGTGACCCTCCATTCTAAACCGATGAACATCTGCAGTGGCCACAATCTCAATATTTTCAATAGTATTGCTTGAAGGAGCTACATAAGGAATATTATTTATTTTTGCACCTCTGCCTTTAACAGCGCTCATAGTTATATTTAAGCCGGGCAGAGATGCAAATCCGATAATAGGCGTTTTTCCGTAGGCCACTGCAATTAAAGACGAGTAAAAAGGAATGCCATGGACAAAGCTAAAAGTTCCATCAATAGGGTCTAAAATCCATGTAATTTGATTTTCTTTTCCCCATTCTCCGCCTTCTTCCTCACCTAAAATCGAATCGTCTGGGCGCCTCATTTTCAAAAATTCACGCAGTTTTCTCTCTATGGAGAGATCAGCAGCTGTTACCCATGTCTTGTCGGCCTTCAGTTGAGCGTTCATGGAATCGCGACGAAACTCTCTGCACATATTTGCAGCAATTTGTGAACACTCCCGGGCCGTGTCATACAGTTCATCGACTTCAAGTGCGGACAACATACAAATTTCCTCCGTTGAGAAGACCCAATTCAAATGAACAGGTTGCAAATCTATCATCAGAAATGCACGGCCCAAAATAGCGAGGAGCCCTTCATGAGCACTGCCAATTCCGAAATTCAAGAAAAAATGGTTGAAGGCTTGCGATTTTTGCAAACTAACAAAGGTTTTTTAGGCCGTGAATTTTTAACATGGCTCTGGTTTTATTGCGAAAGCCACAATCATGTTATTGAAACACAAGCACATGGCACCATGAAACTCTTTTTAAACGACCGCATGGTACTCACGTCTTCGGGCGGAAGTGTTCACGAGCACGCTTTAAAAGGAGGAACTCCCGCTTATGCAGCCGAAGCCAGGCAAGCTTTAAAGGGCGGAAAAATGCTCAACGAAGCTAATTTTATTATGCAAGATGCAGAACGCCAATGGATGTGGACCATGCGTGCCGAAGATTTGTCGCTCAAAGGAATTCGCCTGCCAAGCGTGTCTGAGGCCGACGCTCAAGCGCATATGCATGCCCGCCTGCAACATCTCCAGACCCTCACCGATGTTCTAGATTCACTTTTTAAAGAATACATGTCAGTTCGCCTGAGCCCTAATTTTGACAAACAGCTCATAGAAATGGGAAATTGGGTCAATATCAATTGATTTGCCCCATACCTATAGAGCGTGCCCATGAAAAATCGAAACCTTGCCCTTGGTGCAATATTTTTTTGTGCAACAGGTCTGTTTTTTTTAATCAAATTTAAATTTATAAATCCTTCTTTTTTTTCTGTCGAAAAAAATACTGAGCCCTTAAATAGTCAATCTAATCAGTCTCTCAGTGCCCGTGCAACAAAAAAGAATTCTGAAATTCCAGAACTTTCCGGGTCTAAAAATACTCCACCAAATCCGCCATTAACTGCAATTTCCTGGCAAGCAACGCAGTGGTTTGTTCCTCCAGTTTTTGCCTCCGAAGGTCGCTTTAAAAAAAATGAATTTGAAGTCCACGGATTTGAGGGTTGCAACTTAGGCACTCCGCACGAAGGAATTTCTTTTCAAGATTTTTTAGGGTCTTCTATGGGAATTGAGCCAGAACTACTCATGCCAGAAGGCCCTCATATAGTAACTTTAACTCAAAATTGGACCGATTCATCTGGAAAATATTTTCAAATTAGCATGAACGACCAGCAAACTTCACCAGCAACTTATGAGTTGACTTACCTTTCAGCAACCAATCCTTTATTCGCTCAAAATGTCCAATTCTTAACTTTACCTCAAGATTTTTCTGCGGGAAATTTAAGCTCTAAATCAAGTTTAAGTGCTATCTCTAAAATTTATAAAGATGCAAAAAATGAGGGCGCTGCGGGAGGCGCGCGCACCATGTCTCTCAGGGTTCAAGATAACCAAGGTACATTTCATAATTTTGAGATGTTAAACTCTATTGTTCTTGAGTATAGCAATAAAAAAACAAATTGTTTGTATACTAATGAAAAAAAACAATTCAATTGCCTTTGCGGAAAGTAAAAATATGTGGAAAAAAAATACTTCTATTTTAATTCTAATATTTTGCAATACTTTTTTCTCAAGTTGCAAAAACTCGGTTACTGGCTCAGATAAAACGCCTGCGGCAAAAGGAACTTCCAAATCTGGAATCGATATTCCACTTCAAAAGCTTATTGCAACGCAAGATTCATTTTTAAAATCATCTCCTTCCGACACCGCAAGCCTCAACGCCAATCAGAAATGCGCAATACCCAAATCGACTGCAATTCAATTTTCAGAACGTCCTCAACCTGCAGAAAAAGGACATTTTCAAGTTTTAATTCCAGCTGGAGTTCCTTTTGCAACGCCTCCTTTGCCAAATTGCCCCGCAGATTTTTTTACAAAATCGGTATTTATTTACGGTGTTCATTTTGGTCTCGAAGGTGTTCCGCCAGGTAAAACAGACACAGACAATTTTAAAACACCTTTGGCGGATTTTATTAGGCCTATGACCGCTGAAACCGTCGTTACCAGCGTTTGGTGCGAAGAACGAGGCGTTGGCACTTGCCCACACATCGGTGTCGATTTGGCGGGCGACGATGACGAAACAAAATCTTTTGCCATGAGCAATGGAATTATTGAAGACATTGTCGATGTGGGCGAATGCGGGTGGAGAGTTGATTTTAAAGACAGCGTAGGTGGATTATGGGGATATTTACACCGCAGAAAGCCAAATTTCCAAAAGGGTCAACGACTCTACAAAGGTGATTTAATTGGGGTTTGGTACGGAGGAAACGCTGATTGCGTAACTGGTCCTCACCTGCATTTAGAGAGATTTGAAGCAGGCTCCCACGGTGGAAATCTGAAGGGCTTTACCTGCCAAACCCGCAATCAAGGGCACCGCAATTGCCATTTTGACCCTTGGACGCCGTTGAAAAATAAAAAAGCAGCTGCAACGGCTGCCGAAATGAAATCAATTTCAGATCAATCTAAACTCTCGGCTGCAAAAACGAATTTAGCACTCAATTTAACTTCTTCAGAATCAGAATTAATTCCTTTGCAATTGCATTGTAACAAAAATGTTCCTTCTCCAGAAAACATTAAAAATATAAAAACTGGCAACTGGAATGGTGTTAAAGACTCCGCTATTAAATCGGCTGCAAATGAACTTTATTTCAAATTCAAAACTCTTTATCACGACGAAAATAGAATTTTATTTGAAACGCATGCATTTCTAAAAAACGCGGAGGTCAACAACGATGCAAACAATTGCGGTGTAAAAAATGAAATTGAATGCATAGAGCAATGGGAACTCAGAGCTTCAAATTCAGAGGGAGAATTCGTTTTATTTTCTGAACAGGGCATGCGCAATCGCAAACTTGAGATTAATTTCGACAAAGAATTTTGCGTCGGTATTAAAAATCCAAAAGAATTCAATTTAATTGTAAAAACTAATTTTGGAAATGTATTCCAAAAAATAAGCGCGAAATAAACCTGTTTGAAAAAAAAATTCTAAGAACTCAGCTCGCGTCTAGAAGGCGCCTGATTTCGTCGCGCACTACTTCAGAGGTTACTTTTGGCGATTCTTTATTGAGCCAATCTGCCAATTCTTTGCGGAACTCCGGCTGAACCACAGCACGAAGCTGCTCTAATACCTGTGTTTTCATTCCTGCAACTTCTGCCTTAACCCATTGCTGTGCCAGCTGACTCAATTCAAGCTTAAGTTTTTCACTAATATCTTGAACTAATTTATGCCATTCTAAATTTAATTTAGCATCTATTTTAGCAGGCACTGCTCTTTCGAGGGCTCGCAATAATGCCTCATCCACTGCTGCCTGAATTTCTAACCGACTGTCTGCTCCCATTGCCACAGTTTGACGAGGCAATTCACGCGGAGGCGCCAACGGCTCACGAGCTAACTTAACATCGGGAGGCGAAATTTTTGGGGGACGCGGAAAATCGGACAACGATCCGCCACTGTGAAATCCGCTGGCTTGCGCAACAATCATATCTTCTACAGGCACTGGTTCTGCAGAAACATGATCGATATCTATAGGCTGGTGCCTTGGCAAGGGCGGGGGCCGGTGGTGCGGAGATTCAGAGAAACTCAATAAATTATTTAATTCTCTATCTTGTAAATCTGGCTCCGGCACAGCGCTCGATTTAGTGTGAAGTGGCAATGAAAGTTCTAGTTCACCATCAAGACCAAATTCGCTTTGCTGAGGATTAACAGACAAAGTTTGCTGAGATCGCGGCGGTGCAGACTCGGTTGCGCGAGATCTTGGAGCAGAAGTTTCGGGCGCGCGACTCCTCGTAGCAGCAATTCCAAAATTTGAACTCGCGTTTTCGGCATTTTGAGAATTTGATTTTTGCGACATAGAAGCACGATAACTGCGCTCCAAAGCTTCCACATCCATGGTTATTTGCGGCATGCTTGTTTGCGGTGGAGGAGGCGGGGCCGCAGTTTTTTGAGAGAATGGATTATTATTATCGTTCAAATTGAGTGGAAGCCCATCCATTTGAAATGGATTGTTCGTAGGAGGATTTTCTGATCTCGTAGTGGCGCGAAACGCCTGCGGAGGAGGCGGTGGCGGCGGTTTGCTTGGAGATGCAGATTTTGGAGCTGCAGAGACTGTAGCTTCTCCGCCAAATGTAGGCGCAAAATCGTCGCTGGCATCAGCTTGGCCGTCTGAAGCATTTCCTGTCTGATAAAGTGAGACTGGGGGCACAAGTTTAAGCACAATATTTTTAAGATCTTCACTCAAAAATGGCTTGCGTAAAAAATGCCTAAATCCCGCTTGCTGAAAAGCATCTAAATTTTCATTGCTTTCAGCCAGTATCACAAGTGCCTTACAGGCATTTTTCAATTCTAAAAATGCTTGCGGATGAGGTTCTCCTGCAAATCGAACATAGGCAATAATGGCTTCTGGGCGATAGCTCGATAATATTTCGCCCACTTCTTTTGGAGTGCGCGCGACTTTTACGTCGTAACCAGGCTGACTTGCAAAGGTCAACTTAACTACTTTTTGAATGGTCTGACTGTCGTCTATGAGAAGGATGCGGATCATCAGTCTTTTACCTTGCTTTTGTTGTTCAGGTGCCGCTCTTACTCACACTCATCGTAAATCTGAAACAAAGCTGAAGACCAGAAGTCTGGTCATTGACCTGACAGGCAATTTAAGCCACAAGGAAAGACTTGCCGCAGTGGTACGATAATTAAATAAATTATCTGTAAGCCAGAAATATTTACTCTTTGGGCACCTATGAATACCAAGACTGCAATTTATGCCGGCTCATTCGACCCCTGGTCTTTTGGCCACCAATTTGTTTTAGAATCTGCCTTGCAAATTTTTGATACTGTTCATGTGCTGGTGGCAATCAATCCTGCAAAGAAAGAAACGCTGGACCCGCTCACGCGAACACAAATTATTGCCAATTCTATTAATCCATTCCAAGACTGGCTTGAAAAAAATCAGCCTTTTGAATTAAATTTTTTAAATAAAAAAATTATTGTCCACTCAACCACTGGCCTCGTTGCCGATTACGCACTCGAAAAAAATATCACACACCTCATTCGAGGCCTACGCTCAACTTCTGATTTCGAAGCAGAATTCAATTTGTATTTTTCCAATCATGCCTTAAATGCAGAAATTCAAACATGGGCTATCATGTGTCCACCACATTTGCTTCATTGTTCTTCAACATATGTCAGGTCGGTCATTGGCCAATCTGCAGTAAAATATGTGGGAACATCTTTTTTGTCACAGTCTTTTATGCTGGGCACTTCGCAAGTTTCGGGTCGCATTCTTGACATGATTCAATTTGCTTCCCAAAATCGCTTTATTGCTGAGCCATCTGATTTGAATTCGCAAGATTTAAATGCCGCGCTTCAAAAAATTTATAATTTAAATCTCACGTCTAAAAATTTGATGCTGTCTGAAATTGAATCTGAAATGAGCATTTCTCTTTCTCATTTAATTTCAAAAAATACACTTTTTATAAATGAATTATGTGCTACTTCACCCGACAATATACCGTACCAATCAAATTTTGTTTCTGCCCTTTGGTCCATTCTTATCAAAGGTAACAATGCAAATTTGATAAATTCAGACTTCGCCCAGGCAGTCGCAATTTTTAATACTAATTTAGGCCGCACAGGTCTAAAACTGATAGATGAAGTTACTGTTAACAGCATTGCACAAAAAGCAGCAACATAAATTGACTCTTTTGCAAAAATTCTGATTTTAAGTCATCTTAGGTTTTCCTATTCAACAAGGAATGCGACATGGAGCCCCTCAATACTGATTTTTTTCGCATCACCGACACTCTTGATGAATCTCAAAAACTCATACAACAAAGTGCGCGCGATTTCGTAAAAAGCGAATGCGCACCTCTCATTGCCGAAGCCTTTGAAACCGGAAAATTTCCAATGGCATTGGCGCCGAAAATGGGTGCCTTAGGTCTGCTAGGGTCGCAACTTAAAGGCTATGGTTGCGCAGGAGTGGACAGTCTTTCTTATGGTCTTATAATGCAAGAAATTGAACGTTGCGACAGCGGCTTGCGCAGTTTTGCCAGTGTGCAAGGGGCTTTAGTCATGTACCCCATCCATACTTTCGGTTCTGAGTCGCAGAAGCGAAATTGGCTGCCATTGTTAGCATCAGGCCAGGCCATCGGATGCTTTGGGCTCACAGAACCAGATTTTGGCTCTAACCCCGCTGGCATGCGCACAACGGCACAAAAAAGCGGTACCGATTATATTCTCAACGGATCTAAAACCTGGATTACCAATTCTCCCATTGCAGATATTGCTGTTGTTTGGGCACGTACCACCGAAGGAATTGCAGGATTTTTAGTTGAAAAAGGCACACCAGGATTTTCGGCACCCGAAATCAAAAATAAATTAAGCTTGCGAGCGTCCATTACCGGAAGCCTCTATTTTGACAACTGCCGCATACCTGAGTCGAACAAATTACCTGCGGCAAACGGTTTAAAATATGCACTTATGTGCCTCAATCAGGCCCGTTATGGCATAGCATTTGGTGTCATTGGTGCTGCAGAAGACTGCCTGAACGAAGCACTTTCGTACACCCAACACCGAATGATGTTCGACAGACCTTTGGCCTCTTTTCAGTTGATTCAAGCAAAATTAGCACGCATGGCGACTCAAATTTCAAGCGCGCAACTCATTGCTTTTCAATTGGCCGCGCTCAAAGAAGCAGAAAAAATTCACCCTACTCAAATCAGCATGGCAAAACAAAACAATGTTCATATGGCTTTAGAATGCGCTCGAACTGCACGCGATATATTGGGAGCCAATGGCATCAGCCTTGAGTACCATTGCATGCGGCATGCGTGCAATTTAGAATCTGTTTACACTTACGAAGGCACCAATGACATTCACACACTCATTGTTGGCCAACAACTCACGGGGCATCAGGCATTTTCATGACATATATAGACACCCATTGTCATTTGGTATCCGAAAAACTACGCGACGATCTAAAATCTTATGTTGCCGAAGCTAAAATTCATGGCATCCATAAAATAATAAATGTTGCCTACGACCCCGAAACCGTCGAATTGGTTCAAGCTCAAATAGACCAACATGAAATACTCTATGGTGCAGTAGGAATTCAACCTCACGACGCTTTGAGTTTTAACGAAACTACAGCCCAACGCATTAAAGAAGTCGCATTAAATCACAAAAAAATTGTTGCTATTGGTGAAATTGGCCTCGATGCTTATTACAAACTCAGCCCCATGGAAAATCAATTTGCTTGCTTTGAACACTTTCTCGACTTGGCAATTGAAACCCATTTACCAGTGATAGTTCATGTGCGCGAAACCCACGCCGACGTTCACAGCCGCCTCAAAACATTTTCGCAAAAAGGCGGCACGGGCGTGATACATTGCTTCACAGGCTCACTGCCAGAGGCTCGTGAATTTTTAGACCTAGGATTCTACATTTCTTTTTCAGGAATTGTCACATTTAAATCGGCTGCTGCTTTGGCAGAAGTCGCAAAATATGTGCCATCAGACAAATTGCTCATCGAAACAGACAGCCCTTATTTGGCACCCATTCCCATGCGCGGAAAAACAAATCAACCCTCTTACGTGCGTCACACATGCGCATTTATAGCAGAATTGCGAAATATGAGTTTACCTGATTGCGCTGCACTGACAACCCAGAATGCCGAAATACTCTTTCCGAGACTTAAAAATTGAACGCACTCAAACCTTTACCCATCGATGAAATCATTCCAGAAATCATCGAAAGTCTGAAAATAAATTCCACTCTCATATTGAAAGCTACACCAGGTGCCGGTAAAACAACTCGTGTCCCTCCGGCGTTGTTAAAAGTATGCAACCAACAAATATTAGTGCTTGAACCACGCCGCTTGGCAGCTCGACTCTCTGCCGAAAGAGTCGCCTTCGAAATGAACGAACCCTGCGGACAAACTGTTGGTTATCAAATACGGTATGCGAATGTGTCTGGCGAAAAAACGCGCATTAAATTTATCACTGAAGGCCTTTTTCTGCGTTTGTTGCTTTCAAATCCAACGCTTTCAAATGTAGATTGCGTGGTGCTCGACGAATTTCACGAACGCCACATTCACTCCGATGTTACATTTGCACTAGTGCGCCATTTGCAAAAAACATCGCGGCCCGATTTGAAACTCGTTATTATGTCGGCCACACTCGAAACCGGATTACTCTCGGCAGCATTGCCAGAAGCCAGTGTATTTGAGTCGCTTGGACGTGCATTTAATGTAGACATTGAATATTTAAACCGGGACGAAAAAAGATCTGCCGACCAACTCATATTGCAAAACGTAACAGAACTTTTAAAAGACCCCCGCTGCCCTGGTCACATACTCGTGTTTTTAGCAGGACAATTTGAAATTAAAAAAGCAGCTGGTTTTTTGCACGATCACGCTGCAAAAATAGGAGTAAAAGTTTTTGAACTCCGTGCAGATTTGTCTGTGGCAGAGCAAGAACTTGTGTTCAAAAACGACGGCATTAGAAAAATAATACTTTCTACAAATGTGGCAGAAACATCGGTGACCATCGACGGTGTCACAGGAGTTATCGATACTGGCACAGCAAAAGTCGCTGGGCATGCAGCTTGGAGCGGCTTGCCAACACTCTCGCTTAAAAATATTAGCCAAGCCAATTTAATTCAACGTGCGGGAAGAGCAGGGCGCACTTCTGCAGGAGTGGCAAGGCGATTGTTCAGCTTGTACGACTACGGCACCCGCACTGCGTTTGAAAAACCAGAAATTCAGCGCCTCGATCTCACACAAATATTGCTCGAATTATCTTGTGTGAGTGCAGCTTTGCCACAACAAATGCAATTTAATTTTATGAGCCTGCCATGGCTCGAAGCTCCCGCTCAAAGTATAGTCGATTCCAGCTCAAAAGTGCTGCAATATTTGGGTGCTTTTGATGAGAATTTAAAAATCACTCCCTTGGGAAAAGCAATTTCTAAATACCCTTTGCACCCTCGTCTGGCCCGCGTTCTGGAAGAAGGACGCAAACAACTCTTAGAACCTCAGGCGGCACTTGCCGTAGCACTGCTCAACGAAGGCATGATTTTCAAGCGGAATTTTATTGCTCCCGACTACGCACACAGCGATGTTGCTTATCAAATAAAAATCATGCAACGCATTTGGAAGCGCGAACCCATTGCGCAGGCAATGGTGCAAGCTCTAGATTCTGGGCAGTTGTCTCGAGTCGAATTATTGAGTCAAAATCTGCTTTCTTCCAACACATCATCAATCAAAAAACTCAATTTTGAAATCGATGAAAATAGAATCTCTCAGCTCCTTTTTGTGGGTTTTCCGGACCGCGTTGCTCAAGTGCGTCAATTGCCCAAAGGGGTTTCACAAAAAAACGACATCGAAGTTCAATTTTGCCAAGGCGGAAATGCACAATTATCGCCTGGAAGCGTGGTGCGTGATTCAGAATTCTTTTTAGCGCTGGAGGCCGAAGAAACACGGTTGGGCCAGTCGACTGGCACCACCACTCAAATTAGAGTGGCTTCAGGCTTAGAAAAAGATGACATTCTCTATTCATTTCAAAACGATTTTTTAAAAGAAATCGAAAGCGTCTATTTCGACCAAACAGCACTTCGTGTGCGCAGCGTGCGCAAGCAATGTTATGGAACACTCACAATTGAAGAAGCACCAATAGCTGCCAAACAAGAACAAATCGAATCTACTTTATGCGAAGCGCTTAAAAATTACTGGCCCAAACCCTTTGAAGACGGGCAAGCTTTAGACTTTTACAAGGAGCGTTGCTCGCTCCTGCAAAAATCGGGTGTTACTTTAAACTTTCCCGATATTGCCGGCGAAGATTTCGAACTTTTTTTAATGCAAATTTGTGAAAATAAAAAAAGTTTTGCAGACATCGCTCAGCAAGAATTAGGCGACTACATAACAGAATTTTTATCGCACGAACTCAATCAAGCATTGCAGCGTCATTTGCCAGAAAAAATTACAATAGGTGCCGGGCGAAAAGTTGTCGTACATTATGATGCTCAAAAACCACCTTGGATTGCTTCGCGCTTGCAAGATTTCTTTGGCACAAAACACACGCCGCGCATTGCACAAGAAAAAATTGCATTGGTTGTGCACCTTTTGGCACCCAACGGACAAGCCATGCAAGTGACACAAGACCTCGATAGCTTTTGGGACAATCATTATCCCGCTGTGCGGCGCGAATTGTGCCGCCGATATCCTCGTCATTCCTGGCCAGAAGACCCCCGAAATGCGCCACCCCCGGAAATCCGTTCCGGGCGCAAAGCAAAATGGGAATGATACCATTGCCTCAAGCGCTTTAAAGTGAAAGCAAGGCATGAAGAATAAAATTAAATTTCGCACTGCTGCAATTTCAGATTCAAAATTTGCCTCGCGGGCATTTCGGGTCAATTTAATCATTTGCCTAGGCCTGGTTTTATTTCTTTTTCTCTCTCTGCTCGATCAACAAAGTAAAACCACAAATCCGAATTTTATTCGCGGCAATTTACAAAAAGAAGGTCTCATTTTTGAGACCGGGCAGTGGGATGTCAGATTTTTGCATTGTGACCAATCTGCAGACAACGTGAGATCGTGCGCAGAATTGCAAGAAACTCAGAGTAAAATTCAATTTCCGGCACGCGTAGAACTCGAAAAAATAGTTAAGGCACTGCCCGAAAAATCAAATGTTGCCATTGCAAAATACAAAATTTCAGAGGCCGAACGAAAATGGATATCGCAATTTAGTGTGGTCAATCTCGCACTGCCGCGGTCGGTGCAAAATTCAGTTAAGGTCATTTCTGTCGATTCTAAACCCGAACAACATGGCCTAGGAGCGAATCTTTCTTTTTCACTTTACTCGCGTCCGCTCCTGGACAAGGGATTTATTGAATTAGAATTCGATTTCGATGGCTTTAGCTGGTTTGGTCCTTCAGATTTACCAGTGGCATTTGCACAGCCCGATTCCGTGGCAGAATACGAAGCACTTACTCTGAGGCAGATTAGTGCCGCAAATTTGTCGCGTCAAATGGATATCGGGTTTCCATTATTGCTTGCTGCCATAGCAATTGTACTCGACCACAGCATACTTTTTGGTTTTTTATCGCTCTATGCAGGGTCGCGTGCGTTGCGCACTTTTATTCCCTTTCATGCCGAAAACGGCGGCGAATTGAGCGTCTATTTGCAATACGGTTTGTATTGCGTCAATGGCGCTACTTTAGCATTCTTAATTTTATTCATTTGTGAAATCTCATCTGTCCCGCGCAAAAACTGGAAATATTCAACGTTATTTGTAATATTTTGCACGCTTCTTTTTGCAGGAATAGGTAAGGTAACAAGCACTGAAGGCGCTGCCGACAATATTTTTTGGCTCACGGCAGATGCCTGGAGCGACGTTGTAGGATGCGTTGTTGGTATTCCTATTATGATCTTTAGCTTTGTAAAACTTTTTAAACAAAACAAAAACACCCCTAAATCCGAAGACCTCTCTAAAGAAGAAACGCACACTCAACTCAGTTTTGCCCTCGTCATTGTGCGCAATACAGTTGTTTTTTTTGCACTGCTCATTCATGCTTGGGCCAATGCTTCAGATCTTTTAAAAGTTTCCGAAGTTCAATTTAAAAACATGCTCGACTGGAAACACTCTTTGCTTTTTCCGGCACTCATTGCCGCAGCACTCATGGAAATTGGTTCCACTGCCCGTAAAATGCTCAACTTTGGCCGCGAAATGGCTGCAAAAGCAATCATAGAAAAAGACCTCGCAGTAGGACAAGAAGTGCAACACCGTATGTTACCTGCCATGCGATATTCTGGCAGTGAATATTCTTGGCGTGCATTTTATCATCCTGCAACTGCTCTGGCAGGAGATTGGTTCGACGTTCGAATTTTAAAATTCAGCGACGGAAAAGAACTTCTCGCCGCTTGCATTGCCGATGTCACAGGACATGGCGTGGGGTCGTCGTTGGCCACAAGTGTTATATCGTCGCACTGGGGACTCTGGTGCCGCGAAATCGAAAAAGGCGTTTTTCCTGGCGACAATACCACTCGAGAAGCTCTCATTCCACAAGCACCAGAACGCATTAATTCTGGCCTCCTCGCACTGCGCAAAAACGAAAATTGCACGGCAATTTTTCTGCTGCTCGATGCCTCCGACGGAACTTTCACACTCTGCAGCGCCGCACACCCTGGGCTCGTTGTAGGAGGTAGTAATAGCATTCGCTATTTGTTTACTTCAGGAGATCGCCTTGGCATTGAAAGCTCCGAGACGGAGCGCTGGAAAGCAAAGTCTGACAAACTCAATGCAGGCGAACTCATTTGTGCTTACTCCGACGGAATATTACCGCCGAATATTACTGTTTCGCAATGGTCTATGGCCATAAAAAGAGCACAAAAAAAAGCACCCCAAAGCGTTGCTCTTACCCTAGCAAAACAAATTCGCGCCAACAAACTCGCATTTGAAGCTGATAAAGATATTGAAGATGACATGACGCTATTGGTGATGGGGGTGGGGAAAATGTAAATTCCTCGAAGATTACATTAGTTTGTGAAACTCGCGCCATCCTTTTTTTAAAACATTTGCAAACTGTTTTTTGTTCAAGTCAAAACCCAAGTATTCGTCGTTTGCTTTGTAGTCCGAGCGGCGCAGTAGGTTGGGGTTTAAAAAGGGGTCATTTAAAAGTTGGCTAGGCCACTTTTGCAAGAGGTAAAATTTTTCAAAATGCTCCAACGTCACCTTTCGCGTAGCCGACTCATAGTGTCTTAAAGTCGCTTCGGGCGTGTAATAATTTGTATATCCCGCCGCCGAAAGCTTAAGGCAAAAGTCAACATCGCCAAACCCGTTGGGCACGTGCACCTCGTCGAGGCCGCCGACTTCATTATATTTGGCTTTTTCTACCAGTAGGCATGCAGCAGTCACGGCCGAAACTTCGTGCACGCTCTGCAGCACCTGATTGTATATTTCGGCATGTGAAGCCTGAAAAACCCCAGCATGGCATGCAATTTGCCTATCGATGAGTAAAACTCCGCCATGTTGAATACGCTCATTTGGAAACAAAAGTTTGCAGCCAACGGCACCTGCTTTTGCCAGCGCTCCCAAAGCCAGCAATTCTTCGAGCCACCTCGGGCTCAACACCTCGGTGTCGTTGTTTAAAAGCACAACATATTCACCAGAAGCATGTTTTACGCCCAGATTATTGAGCTTTGCAAAATTAAAAGCTCCTGGGGAAGATATAAAAGAAAACCTTATTCCGTATGTCGCCTGCAACTGTTCATATAATTTAAAACATCGGAAATCATGTGATCCGTTGTCGACAACTATCACATTAAAATTGCTGTAAGTGCTTTTTTCAAAAACCGACTTAAGGCACAATAAAATTTTTTCAAATGCATTTTTACTGGGAATAACGATTGAAACTGTAGGCATACATTCTGGTGGCTGTAGGTTCAGTCGGTAGTGAAACGTTTTGGGGCTCCATTCGGGTTTGCCATTGAGTCCGCGGCGCACAAGGGCTTCTGCCACAGCTTTTTCTCCCGAGACCGCCGCATAGGGCTTTTTCGAAATTCCAGAAGCAGTGCTTTCTGCGTGCGCCCGCCATTGATAAAGGCAAAACGGAACGTGTACGACATTCATTACCGAGACTTCGTAGACACGAAGTGCAAGATCATGATCTTGAGATCCTTCAAATCCTACCCGAAATCCCCCGATTTTTTTAACGACTTCTGTTTTATAAACCGACAAATGGGTGGTGTAATTTGAGCACAGATGCAACAAAGGGCTGTACCCAGGTTTAAAATAAGGCCTATGAATGAGCTGGCCCTGTGCATCAATCAGGCGTTCGTCGGAATATAAAAAGTTGGGTTTGTTGTTGAGGTTAATGTAACGCACCATTTCGGCAAGTGCATTTGGATAAAGGCGATCGTCGTGATCGAGAAGTGCAATATAATTGCCGCGCGCAAGCGCAAGACAATTGTTAGAAGTAACAGAAATATGCACATTTGCAGGGTTGGTTGAAAATTGAACACGGCCAGGAAAACGCTTTTTAAAAATATCAATCTGCGTTGCCAGAGCTGGGTCATTTGAGCAGTCGTCTACAAGGCAAATTTCCCAATTTTCATAAATTTGCTGCGCAACGCTTTCTAGCATTTCAACAAAAAAGGAAAGCTGCACCTTGTAGACTGGCACCAAGATGCTCACAAGGGGCTGGTAGGGCAGAGTGCCGACCTGCGATTCCAGCTGCAAATAATAACGTGCAACGGCAAAAAGATTTTCGGGGGCATTGCGGCGGGCATTAATTTCATGTCCAAGAGGCAGCACTTCGGAAAAATCTTTCATGCGGTTACCCACACCAAGCAAAAGCCTCACCATTGCAAAATGCAACACCGTTGCTAGGTGTCCAATGCCCGGAATTGCTAAAATTGTTTTTAAGGCCTTTTTAACGATCTTTTTAAAGGCAAAGTGCTGGCGACGCCTCATTGCAAAACCATTTCATAGCGAACATTATCTTCGTAGTCACCCGGCAAAATGCGAGACGGCCGCTTCGTAAATTCAGCAATTACCATCGCAAGATCTTCGGGAATTTTTAAATGAATGTCGCCCGTTTTAACTGTAATATCGGGCTTTGGCATAGAATTCTGCTTTATATTGTTCAAAAACAATGAAAGTTCATTTGCATTCATATCTGCATCAATCACAATATGTGGCACCCAATCTTCACTTTGCTTCCACTTTGCTAAAAAATAAGCTTCTAAAAAACCCTTCCACTGCGAAATGTAATATTTCCTGTCTGCGCCGCTTTCTTTAAGTGTTCTCGTACCGTTTTCGAAGTGATAAAAAACAACGGTCGGAACGTAAAGGACACGATAAAACAACTGGTGAACTCTCAGGCAGAGGTCGGCGTCTTGGCATTCTTCACGGTAATTTTTGTCGAACCCACCCACTGCATTAAAAATGGAATGACGTATTGCTAAGCATGCTCCAGTAACAGTGGGAACTGACCTGTATTTGGTGGCATCTAAAAATTCGGAAGTAAATTTTGCATACGGGTGCCAACCTACGTAGCGGTAAGGTGCACGTGTAAAAACTTCAGAGCCAGCATGTTGCAAACTTCCATCGGCAAACAACAATTTGCCACCAACAATTCCAACCCGATTGTAAACAAATGGAGCAAATAGATTGGTAAGCCATCCGGGAAAAGCCTTGGTATCGTTATTTAAAAACAGTAAAAATTCCCCCAGAGCTGCGTCTGCCAAAACGTTATTGCATTCCGAAAAATGATAAAAACCTAAAAAACGGATTTGCACTCTGGAGTCGAGTGTTTTGTAGTATGCAAGCACTTCAGGATCGGTTGAGCCCGTGTCTCCTACCAAAATTTCAACCTGATCTGAAGAAGTTGTTTCGAGCAAAGATTGGATGCATGGTTCTATAAAATTCAACTTATTTTTTGTTAAAATACAGATTGATAATAAATCTTTTTTATAGGGCTTATCGCACCGCGCCCGGAGTTGTTTTGGATTAATTTTTCCTTGAATCAGTAAAATACCCTCTGCTTCATCTTTTCCAGATAAGCGTCGCCATTGGCTTTTAGCCTTTCGTTCTAATTTTCTTAAGAAAAAAGATCGGTCTATAATTCTTTTTAAACTTTGGTTGAAAAATGCTTTTAGGCTGTTTTCCGCATAACGCATTTTAAGCGCAAGCGATTCGCTGTATTTAGGACGCAATTGAACATTGTCTAAAAGATATTTTTCTAATTGATTGGCGTTCTGTTGCCAAGTAAACTTTTGCACAAAATTCCAGCCTTTTTGTGCATCTCTAGCAAAGTCTTCATTTGAAGCACCCGACAAAAATTCTGCAAGTTCATTAAGCGTAGAAAAAGTGTTGGGGCAAACTTCGGTATGACAAGCATTGTTTAGCGAATAAGCGGCAATTTTTAGAGACTGAGCCTCAACCAAGGGCAGGTTGAATCCCTCCCATTTGGATAAAGAAACAAAGGCGTCACAGGCCGAATAAGCTTTCCTAAGTTCGTCTGTGCTAGCATTGAGCAAAACGCGAATTCCCAATGCTTCAAACTTTGCGCGGTCTTCAGGGGTTCCGCGGCCCACCAAAACCATTTGAACATTACTAGATGTCATTTTTTGTCTGAGCTCAGCAAAAAGATCTAGGCCTTTGTAATGGCTTTCTCCTTCACCAAGGCGAGCCACGGTTAAAAACATTTTTTGATGGGGATCGAGGCCCAATGCCGCACGCATTTGCGATTTTGAGTCTGTGGGCAGACCAACTTCTGACTCTTGAGGAAGTAGATGGTCGGCGCCATTGTAAAGCACTGTTGCACCTGGGAATTCAATATCGCGTCGAATAAAATCGCTAATTGCAATTACGCCATCGATTCGATTGTAAACGTGCTTTTGTTTTGCACGTTTAATTTGACGCCTAGATTTCATTTCAGCAAGAGGAAAAAGCTCTGGAGCAGGATCGCCGTGTTCGTATGCAAAAACCGAAGCCCATTGTTGGAGTTCTGGCAGCAATTCAAAAAAAGGCGAAGTGTGTGCAACGTAACAGTCATGTTTCTGGAGGCGCAAAAAACGAACGATGTCGAAATTTTGTTTTGGAAGAAGCTTAACAGCATACCCTTCGGGGCTCAGGTGAAGAGGCTCGTGGTCGAAGACATACACTGTTACAAAGTGCCCACGCTGAGCAAGTAGGCGCGCTTGCGCGTGGACAACAACATCTACGCCGAATCCCTTCGAAAGGCGATAGGTCAAGATTCCAATCGACAAACACCGGTGATGCATTTCAACCTCTGTAACAACCAAACTAAATTTCAAACCGCTCAATGCATTGACATTCGAACCGCCACCGAATGTAAGGTAGCATGGGGATTTATGATTCTAAACCAAGGATGCTGGAATGCTGCTTTTGCGACTCGGGTGGCGCCGTTACTTTGAGCTTTGTGACCAAAGAGACACGTGCAAGACTTTAATTCAAAATCTGCAAACCGAAATTTCATTTTTGTTCGATAGTATTCACTATTTAAAGCAACTTTCCAGCAACGAAGAACTACTGGGAACAAAATTATGCCCCGACGCAATAACTCATTATTGCATGTTTGGCGCTGCTCAAAGGCTTTCGCCACATCCCTTATTTGATCCTGAATATTATCTTTTGCAGTGCCCTGATTCAAGTGAAGCGAAGAAAAATCCATTGTTTCACTACATAATATGCGGAGATCGAGCCTTTTTATCGCCTCATCTATTTTTTAATTCGGCATATTACTTTCATTCAAACCCCGATCTTTTTGGGCTTCAAAAAACACGGCTACACCACTACCTAGAAATTGGAGGAGCAGAGCTTCGCGCTCCTTGTGCTCAATTTGAACCAAAAATTTACCTCCGAAATTTGCCCCACGACCTCAGTTTGCTCGCTGCGCGAAACCCGCTGTTGCATTTTATTATGAGTCCACCTCACAAAGTGTTTATCTCTCGAGGGCACGAGTATTTGCACAAAAGATCTGCCGAACTCGCGCTAACGTCTCATTCTGAAGATACAGAAAACAAACAACCTCCGAACCTCGAATTGCCGGACATCGATCCACCGTTTTTTTCGATTGTCATGCCAGTTTACAATACACCTCTTCAACTGCTAGAAGAGGCCATTACCTCCGTTTTAAATCAGAATTTTGAATCTTGGGAGCTTTGCATTGCCGACGATTGTTCCAGTCATCTGCAAGTTGTTGAACTGCTTGCACGTATGCAAAAGCTTTCGCCTCGTATCAAAGTCATTCGGCGCACTACAAACGGCCACATCTGTGCGGCAACAAATACAGCGCTTTCAGTAGCCACGGGCGAGTGGATTGTTTTTATGGACCACGATGATATTCTTTATTCACATGCATTAAAATGTTTTTATTCTGAAATCAAACAGTCGCAAGCTACAGGTTTTGAACCTGCTCCAAGTTTGCTTTATTCCGACGAAGAAATAATTTCGGCCCACGGAGAGCCCATAGCACCGCATTATAAAGTGCAATTTTGCTCAACCGCATTGCTTTCCTTCAACACTATCGGGCACCTTGTAGCAATTCGGTCTTCAAAATTTAAGGAAATTGGATTCGAAATCCGACCGGGGTTTGAAGGAAGCCAAGATTTTGAGCTTGCTTTACGCGCCTTTCGAGGGGGGGCGGTGTTTAAGCACATCCCTTCTATCCTTTATGGTTGGCGTCAGCACTCCGGCTCAGTTGCCGGTGACGTTTCTTCCAAGCCTTATGCGCAAATGTCTGCACTGGCCGCCCTCCAAGAGCATGTCAACTCTTTAAGTTTGCAAAATAAGGTATGGGTTGAAAGTCAACAGAATCTATTTCGCTTCCGTATTCGACGCGTTCTTGCAGCCGAAGAATGGGTGCGTGTTATTTTTATCAACGACAAAAACATTCCACTGCGCGAGCAGTTGAATGCAATTCAAACATTTTTGGCAATCAACGACTACTTAAACGTGAAATGGACCTCTTTTGGTTACTCCGCCGAAGAACATGTTGCATTGCAAAAACATGTGAGAAGTCCCCTTGGGTATTGGCCAGAGCTGGTGAATAAAAACCTCAATACTCATAATCACGAATATCATGTCACGCCTGAAACAGAATGGGCCTTGGTGTTTCAACCTAACTCGCTTCCTTGCGGGGGGCGCTGGCTTCGTACATTGTTAGAAGCGGCATGGGAAAGTGACGTTGGAATGGTCTCAACTCCATGCAAAAGTAAAGCTCAGGAAGGTAAAACACTCAAGGGCCCCCTCCCTGCAACAGAACCCGAGCAATTGGAAGAGCAACTCCACCTGAGTGGTTATTTATCCGACTACATGAATTTCGCCGATCACACTGTTACAAAGCCTGCAAGCGATACTTTTCTTTGCAGAAATTCGTTTCTTCCTAGATTTTTAAAAACAGGTTCCTCATTAGAGATTGAAAAAACTGTACAATCTGAAAAATTATTGCAGCCAAGAGACTTCACAAAGCAAATTGTGCGAAAAATTCATGAAGCAAATTCTCGGTGTATAGAATCGACCCAGGTTTTTACAATGCAAAATCTGTAAATGGTGTTTTAAGCGAAAAAACTGGGCTGTGATAGGGATCTCCGCGAGCCAATAATTCTGAATGAGTCTCTTTGAAACGATTCACTTCAGACGAAAAACGGGCCAGTTTTTCGGGAGTGTCTTCTTCTCCACGTGATTTGGATTCATAATGAAAAAGCTCAACTTGAGGTGTCCAAACGATTCTCACACCCGTTGCTAGAATTCGTAAACACAGATCGACATCGTTAAAAGCCACAGCATACTTGGGGTCAAACCCTCCAATTTCATCAAAAAGCGATTTGCGCATCATGAGGCATGCTGCTGTTACAGCGGCCTGATTTTGAACAAATTGAATACGCTCATTCCAACCCAAAAAATGTGCATCTTCTTGATGATGCACATGCCCTGCCACACCTCCTTGTCCTAAAACCACTCCCACATGCTGAAACGAATGGTCCGCATAAAGTAACCTTGCACCGACCGCTCCAACTTCGCGGCGCGAAGCAAAAACCAGCAAATGTTCGAGCCAGTTTGAAGTTCTCAATTCCATGTCGTTGTTTAAAAAAACAACAAATTCGCCTTTTGCCTGAGCCACTGCAAAATTATTGATTGCAGAATAATTGAACGGAAAATTCCAAGTTAGTATCTTTACACGGGCATCAGACGCTTCCAGAATTTTATAATATGAAAAGAGAGTGCCGTCAGTGCTGTTGTTTTCAACAATAATAAGTTCAAAATTTTGGAACGAGGACTTTGCAAGAACAGACTCAACACAGGTTTTAAGAAATTCAATTGAATTTCTATTCGGAATAACAATGCTAATAATAGGAACCGAATTTTCATTTCCAGAAAACTTTTCAGGCTCCAAGAATGCAGCCCGACTTTCAATTCTTGCAAAATTTCGGCCGGTAACTAAACTTGGAGCCCAATTTTCAATTGGGATTGGAAAATATCCTCGTTGGGTGAGTTCACGATACTGAGCGGCGTTGCTGTTAGCAACAAATGCCTTCCAGGCTTCTATGTTTTGCCGAGTGTTAGAACAGGGGACAACGTAACAAACGAGAGAAACATGTTGAGTCACAAATTCTGCGCTCGCAAAGAATTTATAAAAAAGCTGTGCGTATGTGTTGTCAATTGGATTGTTTGAAAAGGCTTGGAGTGCTTGCTCAAAGTGGTTTTGCCGTATGCAAAAACATGCTGGAGGTGGAGGCCCGAACAAGTGTGTTTCAATGCCCGAAGGAGGAAAAATCTCTAAAAAAAATGGGCTTCCGCACGAGTCCAGTAACACCCCATCGGTAGTGAATGCAGCCAGCTGAGGGTTTTCCTTAAACGTGTCGCTCATCATGTTCAGCAAGAGCAGATTGGGCATTGCTGTAGCCGCAGAAACAATTAGAAATGATTCTTGGTGGCTATAATAAACCGAAAAATCGGACCCTTTTGAATGCATTTTTAACGTTGAGCCCATTTCTCGCACAAACGTAGGGCCGAGTGTTAAAAACTTTAAATGAAGCTGAAAAAAAACATCCAGCTGAAGAGGGCTAAATACAAAAGTATGGTCAAAACTAGTTTGAAGTACAAATAAAAGGCAGGGTTGCCATTTGCAAACTGGGATTTCAAATTCATAAATGTCTGCCGCGTGGCTTCGTGCTACCTGAGAAAAATCGTTTCCATACGCAAAAAATGCTTTAAAATTTTCAAATCCTGTAAGCCTAAATCGAAACGAAATTACTGTAGGACTAGCACAAACACCGAGGCTCACTACAGAGACTACGTTGCGTGAACGCAATCCCCGAAAAAGTTTTCCCTTTTTCCAAAAAGGAATTTTACGTAGCGACCCGAGGTTTTTATGGGATGACAAACGCACGTAAACGCTCCACAGCTCATAAAAAAACTCCAAATATTTTGGCGAAGAGCTTTCAAAAAGCGGCTGTATACCCTGCGTTCTCATGAATCATCCTAACTTCTGAAATGGCAGGTAAAGTCCGAAACATATTTTTGGATACTTATTAGATCCATGTCAGAATTAAATCCTAGTAAGCTGTTGTGCGCCTTAAAAGTAAGAATTTTTTCGACAAAAACAGTGCGACTAATGTTTTCGTCATGAACACCTACTATGAGGTCAAAAGCACCCTCTGCAAGCTCGGGAATCCCTTTCCCAAAATCATAAATAAGTTGCAAAAACTTTGCAGCTCTCAGCTCTTCTAATGGGATATTAATAGACTTATGAAGGTTATTGACTCCTCCAATACGTACACCGCTTGCAGCATGATTGAACCCAAGCCCCACAGAAACATCGGAGTTAAAACTTGCAGCGTTTTGAATATCCAAATTCAAATGAATAGAAAATTCTTTGCCAAAATCAAGGGAGTTTACTTCCGATTTTCCTTGCCACAATGAGACTTGCGTTCGAACGGAGGGCAAGGGGTCGTTTATTCCATTCCGAACAGCCTGCTCGTTCTGCGCAAGTTTTTGAAGTCGAAGCCTCTGGTGCTTTTCGTCTTCAGACATCTGTTCAAAAAATCGCATTTCCATAATTTCATCGTGTTTTTTAAGCGCTGCTTTAATTTCCCCGGCATATTTCAGTTCGCCATGTTCAAAAACAAACCCTTTGTCGCAAAAAGTAGTCACTGTTGCGGGGTCATGGGAAACAAGAACAATTGTTGCACCTTTTCTTCGCAATTCACCAATGCGAGCTAAGCATTTGCGCGAAAAATTAGAGTCACCTACCGACAAAACTTCATCAATGAGCAAAACGTCAGGATCTACCGAAGTGACGCATGCAAAACCAAGCCTTGCCTGCATGCCGCTGCTGTAGTTTTTAAACGGAACATCTATGAAATTTGAAAGTTCCGAAAAATGAATGATGTCGTCCATGCGTTCATCAATTTCACGCTCTGATAACCCCATAAGGGTTGAAGAAAGTCGAATATTTTCTCTACCACTCAATTCGCCATCAAACCCGGCAGATAATTCAATCATAGGCGCAATTCTACCTGCGACATTTACTATAGAATTTTTGGGCTGCAGAATTCCGGCAATACAGCGCAGGAGAGTCGATTTACCCGATCCGTTGTGCCCAATGAGCGCAACCGATTCTCCCTTGTAAATATCTAGATTGATATCTTTTAAAGCTGCAAAAGTTTCGCTGCCCGACATTCCTTTCAATTTATTGAATAGAAATTCTTTTAACGTATGAAATTTATAGCGCGGAGAATTGTAGATGACGCTTAAATTTTGGATATGAATGCAGACATCATTAGATTTTCTCATGCTTTTCTCATACACTGAACATGATTTTTGATTTTCCGGATCTATAAACCCAGCTGCCAATACCAAGCGACAAAGCGCTCATAGCAAATAAAAGAAAAAACTCCAAAGCTGTCACTTCTCCTTTTCCTAGCAAGCACGCGCGAATCGATTCAATAAAGTGAGTAAAAGGATTCAATTCAAGAGCGATTGAGATTGCATGGGGAATATTGTTTGCTTTTCTGTCATAAATTATTGGTGTCGCGTAAAACATGAGCTGCAGCACAGGCTCCAGAACATGCCCTATATCACGAAAAAAAACATTTAAAGTTGATAAAACCAGAGAAATTCCAAACAAAAACACCACAAAAAGACCAAAAATAAACGGCAGTATTGTAAGGCGCCAAGTTGGAAAAACTCCACTTGCTAAAGAAACAACAAAAAAGGGAACCAGCGCTAGTATTAGGTTAACCGCAGCAGTTCCCAAAGGAACTGAAGGCAAAATCCATATGGGGAGCTTAATTTTGCGGAGCAAAACGCTTCCTGAAACAATCGAATGCGTTCCGCTAATTAAAGTAACAGTCACCATATTCCAGCACACAATTCCTGCAAGAACAAAAAGATGATAGTTTGGAATATCCTTTACCAGATGGCTAAAAACAAAAGATATAGTTAACATAAATAAAAGCGGATTCAGCATGCTCCACAAATAACCAAACAAAGAACCCCGGTATTTTACCTTCAGGTCCCTCTTTACAAGCAGTCGCACTACGTTTAAATAATGGACACGTGATGCTACAAAAGTTGTGCTTAAAAGCCCATGGCTGATTTGGGTCACTGGTTGCCACATATTAGCACAATCCTTGCGAAACTCATGAGTGAAACTCCTTGACTTTAAACACCGTCGTAAAATCATGCCGTTCGAATTGAAGTGCTGGCAATCGGTCGCATTAGTCAGAATGCGAATTGTAACCTATTCTCCTGGCAACTCCAAAATCTTATGCATTTTTCTAAATGGAGCATTGCGTGCCACTTTCCCCGCTTAATAAAATTCCGTACTTCAAATTGCTGTTCTTTGTTCTAGTAATAGGGCTAATGTGTGTGCCTCAAAATGCTCCAATTCGAATCCTGACTCCTGGCAATTGGGAAAAAGTTCTGGATTTAAAACCGCCAAACGAGCTTAAATTTGTAGCAAGCGATGCTATTGAATTTGATATTGCAATTAATGCAAGCGAAGAGGTGTTTCAAGAAACACTGGACATTACCAAGATCATGTTGATGGAGCAAAAACATCAACAGAGTCAGATGTTAGAAGTAGCGCGAATACGCCCCAACTTGTTTGCGTGGCGCATCAGAATACCAGTCGAGGTGCTGGGACCAAATCCCACTTGCAAGCTGCAACTTAAAATAGCGAATCAGGCTTCAATTTTTGAATCGTGCGCAAAAGCCATCAATCAAAAAGCAACGTACTTTGAATTTGGCACTCCAGTACTTCCAGGAATTTTTAAAGCTACGCTACTTGTCCAAAATGCTAAGGAAACTGACTATTTTATTGTGCATGGATTTCCGGGAAAAAATAAATCTTTTTGGGTGCCAGTCGAATCGGCCAATCAGCTCAGTACACTTTTAGCACTTTGGCGCTGGAGTGCGGAGCGTCCACTATTCACATTTGGCGTTGTATTGCTTCTTATTGTTGTGTTTCTGAGCGGTTTTACCTGGCTAGAAAAGGAATTCGACTGGAGAAAGCTTGTGTATTGCGCGGCTTTTGCCACTCTTGGCATTTCATTATTAACAACTCCGCTTTTTTCGGGTCACGACGAAACTGCGCATCTATCTATGTTTCGCACCGCAGCTCTTCAAGCACAAAAAAATTCGAATGACGTTCCACCCGCAGAGCAGCAAACCACTTTCAATAAAGAAGCAGAAAAGACAAAGTTTAAATTCAATTTTTTTCGGCTTAATAATGCAAAGCCGCTAACAGATGGGTCTTGCCCCCATGCAACCGCAACGGGTTCGTGTGGCGAAAGCGAAAAACCAACTTGGCTATATAGGCAGTATGCAAAAACTTTTGCATACTTATCGCCGGACAGTTGGAGTCCGGAAACTATTTTGTGGTTTGGGAGGGGCACGAGTGTGTTCTGGCTTGCGCTTTTCACGGGTGCTGCGCTCCTTTTTTTTGGGGGTGAGTTTATTCCGCTTATGTTATGTGCGACAGTGCTCTGTGGGGCATATTTAGGTCAATTTAGCTCACTCTCAAACGACGTTCCGATGTATTGTCTAGGTTTTTTTCTTTTCGTGGCTCTAAGTTCCACGTTTCGAGATGCACCAACTTTTAAACAAGGCTTGGGGCTTGTTTTTGGGATTGTATTTGTTTTTATTTTAAAGTCTGCAGAGCGTTCTTGGGTGACTGCACTCCCAGCGCTGGGCATCACTATAGTGCTTTATTTAGGCAAAATTCTGGTTTTAAAAACGCCCCAGTTTCGTAGGGCTTACTCTTGGGCGCAAACGCGTTTCGAAAAAACGTTCCCAGGGTTCTTGGGTTGCGCCTTTTGGTATTTACTTCCTCTTGGTATTGGCACAGTTTCTATGTGCTTATTTCCAGCCTTTGCTCATTTTGTGCCAACCCTAAAAAAAGTGTTTCCGGGCGGCTGGACACTTCTAAATCAGGTGTCGCCAGATGCCGAAATGCTTGAGGAGTTTGCAAAACTAGATTTTAAAGCCTTCACACATGTCCTCGTTTACCACTTTCGCTCAGTGTGGGGTTCCTTTATTTGGGGGCACCAATACTACCCGAAGTGGTTCAATTTGTGCGGCCTTGCTTTACTGCTTTATGCTGGTGTAAACGCAATATTCATCACATCCAATTTTGGAAGAAGCGGCAACTTTAGCCTCTTTTTTAAAAGCTGCGGAGCATTGGCAATCGCGGGGCTGCTGTTTGGAATTCACATGACTTTAATTTCAGCGATTGAATGGCCCAATCTTTATCAGCCACTTATTGTCTCTGAATCGTTTCTCAAGCTCAGGCTTATTGCTCCCTCGTCTGCAAACATCTATTTCCTTTTTTTCTTGCCGTTTGTAATCGAAAGGCTCAGTACAAATTGCAAACGTTCATTTTCAATTCATTATTTTAGGCAGGCAATTGTTTTGTGCGTCGTAATTGTGGCATTCTTACAGCCTGCACTCTATCTTATTGCACAATGGTAATTTGCAATGAATCAACATAAACAATCCGAGCTTATTGGCTTTTGCAACAGTCATCGCATTCTTGTTATATTGCTCGGAGTCCTTTTTTCTCTGTTTACAATTTTCGGAATTCACAGATATTCAGTAACTCTTTGGAACAAAGAGATTCTCCAATCCGATGAATCTGAAATTCTTCTGGGACATTCAAGGCCAATTCGAAGCGATGACTGGCTCGTAAATGTTCAAACTGCACTCTCACAGATTGTTCATTCCCCGCAGTTCCCCGTCGTTAATAAAAACATTGGGTCTGGGCAAAACATGCTTGTGTTTTCCGAGGCGCCTGTTTTACACCCAACCGTGTTTTTTCGCCCCTGGACCTGGGGCTATTTCATGGGTGCAGATACCGGATTAGCCTGGAGCTGGTGGTGGCGCGAGCTGGGGCTCATTTATAGTTCGTTTTTACTTTTTATGGTGCTCAGTCGCAAAAATTTTATTCTTTCGCTTACACTCGCTATGGCTTTTTGTTTTTCGGCATTTGTGCAATTTTGGAGCGCCAACGACGCCAACTGCCAAATTGCGGCTGTTCTCTGCTGTGTGAGTTTTGTTTTTACTGTCAAAGGTTCAAGCAAGGCTCAGAAGTGGGCGGGGGCTTTTTTACTGGGTTGGGCTGGCGGTTGTTTACTCAACTCTCTTTACCCAGCCTACCTTGTCCCCCTTGGCTATTATTTTTTAGCCGTCGCAATTGGATTTTTAATAGAGCAAAAGTTACATGTGCTGGAGGAACTTCGGCATTCCAAAATCTCACTTCTTTTAAGGTTGGCATTTGCTTCTGCGGTATTTGCAATTGCAGCGGGTACTCTTTTTTGGGGAATAAAAGATGTACTTCCTATTATAGACCATTCCGCATATCCAGGCACGCGTTTTGAAACCGGAGGCTATGCAACGCTGGGAACTTTCTTTGCAAGCCCACTCATTCCTTTTAGGCGCATTGGGGATTGGCAGTTCTTAGGAAACATCTGCGAAGCTTCAGGTTTTTTATTTATTTTTCCTGGACTTATTGCCTATGCGCTTGCTCGCTGGGCACGAATCCGCATTTTTCCGGGTGCCATTGCTCTGCTCTTAATTTTTCTTATGACCGCAGTTGTATTTTTTGATTTTTTTGGATTTTCGCCATTGCTCGCTTCGCTCACTCAAATGAAGCAAGTCACCGTTCGGCGAAGTGTTGTTGTTTTTGGTCTTGCTGAGTTTAGCCTTGCGTGTGTCTTACTTCGAGATTGCTCCGAGAAATTCTCTATTAAAAAACTTTCCATTCCAAATTTTTTTAAAGATTATGCCGAAATTTTGATTGGGGTTGCCGTTTTAGCTTGTTTTTATTTGGCCATTCGGCACAGCCTTTACAACCAAGGTTTTGTGCAAGGCAAAAATTACTCCCAGTCCATGGTTTTTGTCCTCTCATTGTTTTTTGGTGTTCTTATGTGGCGTCCTCGGGTGGGTGCTTTTCTTTTGCTGAGCTTTTCATTCGTCCAAACTGGGTGGTTTAACCCATTGGTTAAAGGGGGAGGTCAAGCGCTTTTAAACAATCCCATCCTTGAAAAAATCCGAACTCTCGACAAGGCAGGTTCAGGCACCAATTTGTGGGCCGTCTACGGTTCTGCTATCGAAACCAATCTGCCGCGGCTTGCTGGTGTTCATTCTATTTCTGGAACGATTTTTCCACCCCAGCTCGAAACTTTTAGGCCTTTTGATCCCTTAAGGCAGCAAACCGAGGTTTATAATAGATACGCAAACGTCGCGTTTTCATATGCTCTATCATGCGAAAAACCAATGGTTTTAATTCAAAATGATTTTTTTATTGTGAACGCCAATCCTGATTGTCCTGAGCTCGCCAAAGCGCAAGTGAGCCATTTATTGGTCTTGGGAAATGATACAGGATTTCAGCAGCTACATGGGTTTACCAAGGTGTATCAACTTGGCAGTCATCATATTTATATTCGACAACCCTAACGTGTGAGTGGGGATATTTGGTTGCAGTTGTATTCCCTTTTCAATTCCAACGGGTTCAAAATAATGCGGCTGATTGAGGCTGCTTTAAATCAATTTATTTTAACGCTATCATACCAATCTAAAGTCTTCCGCACACCCTCATTCAGTGTCACCTTACTTTTCCAACCCAATTCCCGTAAAAACGAAACATCCAAAAGCTTTCTCATCGTCCCGTCGGGCTTGCTCGGGTCAAAAACAATTTCGCCTTTAAACCCTGTTGCAGCTGCAATTGCTTCCGCCAATTCTCGAATAGAAACGTCTGTTCCCGTTCCAACATTCACATGCGACCACCCGGCTTTGCCAACTTCTGATTTGTCTAATTGTTCTTTGCTCAATGTTTCAAACAAATGAACAATGGCGTCCGCACAGTCTTCGCTGTACATGAATTCGCGCCGTGGATTTCCGCTTCCCCACACGCATACTGTTTTGTCGCCGCGCTGCGTGGCTTCTACAAATTTGCGCAGCAGCGCAGGCAAAACGTGCGAGTTTTCAGGATGAAAGTTATCACGCGGCCCATAAAGATTTGTGGGCATGGCGGAAAAGTAATCGTGGCCATATTGCTTGCGCAGTGAATCAATGAGCTCGATCCCAGCGATTTTTGCCAATGCATAAGGCCTGTTGGTGTATTCCAATGGGCCACTTAAAAGGCATGTTTCGGGCATGGGCTGAGGCGCTTCGCGTGGGTAAATGCAACTGCTTCCTAAAAAAACAACCCGCTGCACTTTGTTTAAATGCGATGCCCAAATAAGGTTGTTTTGAATCAGCAAGTTTTCGTGAATAAAGTCTGCCCGGTAAACATTATTTGCATGAATTCCACCCACCTTAGCAGCCGCAATAAAAACACCTTCGGGCCGCGCATCCGCAAAAAACTTCCGTACGGCTGCCTCGTCCGAAAGATCGAGATCTTGCCGCGTGCGGGTAAGAATATTAGTGTACTCGGCCTTTTGCAGGCGTTCTACAAGAGCACTCCCCACAAGCCCGCGGTCGCCTGCCACAAAAATGCGCGCAGATTTTGAAAGGAAGGCACTCATTGCGCAACCCGGCCTTCGAGGACATTCTTTTCGCACCATGCAATAAATCCGCCCTGGCCATGAACTAACGCCTCGGCCGGCGCCAAGCGAGAATCTTTTTGTTTAAGATCTTGGCGCGCGCGGTAAAGGTCTGCAAGCACCATTTCTTTGCAGAGTTCCTCAACCCCAATCTTGGGTTCCCAGCCTAATTTTTTAAGCGCTTTTGCGGGATTGCCGATCAGCAAATCTACTTCGGTTGGCCTAAAGTAGGCCGGGTCTATGCGCACCATAACGCGGCCCGTTTTAGTGCATGTTCCTGTTTCTTCGACACCGCTGCCTTTAAAAACCAGGTCGATGCCTGCCGCAGCAAAGGCCATTTTTAAGAAATCGCGCACAGGAGTCGTGCGGTTGGTAGCCAACACATAGTCGTCACCCTCGGGCTGCTGCAGCATGCGCCACATGCCTTCGACGTATTCTTTTGCGTGGCCCCAATCCCGTTTGGCATCGATGTTGCCAAGGTAAATACACTCTTCCAAGCCCAAACTTATGCGTGCTGCGGCGCGCGTAATTTTGCGTGTTACAAAAGTTTCGCCACGCAAAGGGCTTTCGTGGTTAAATAGAATTCCATTTGAGGCATGCATTCCGTAGGCTTCGCGGTAGTTCACAGTAATCCAGTACCCGTAAAGCTTGGCTACAGCATAAGGACTGCGAGGATAAAAAGGTGTTGATTCTGTTTGAGGCACCTGCTGAACCTTGCCGTAAAGTTCACTGGTGGAGGCCTGGTAAAACTTTGTTTTTTTGCTCAGGCCCAAAATCCGTATGGCCTCAAGAATACGCAGCGCCCCCACAGCGTCGGAGTTTGCGGTGTACTCTGGCGTTTCAAAGCTCACTTGAACATGGCTTTGTGCTGCCAAGTTATATATTTCGTCGGGCTGCACTTCTTGCACAATACGTATGAGGTTTGTGCTGTCGGTGAGGTCACCATAGTGCAGGCGAAATTGTGCATTTTGTGTGTGAGGGTCGAGATAAAGGTGGTCAACTCTTTGTGTGTTAAACATGCTGGATCGACGCTTTAAACCATGCACTACGTACCCTTTGGCAAGTAAAAGCTCTGCAAGGTAGGCACCGTCTTGTCCCGTAATTCCCGTTATAAGGGCAACCTTTTGAGCCATGCTATGATCCTTTTTGCGGCATTGAACCGGAAATTATGCGTTAAAGCAAAATTTTACTTTCGAAAAACTCAACAAGAAGCGTATCAATACAAAATCTTTGAGTCAGGCAGATTAAGTTATTTCTGCTAAAGATCCAACACAAGGCAAGTTTTTGAAATGAGACTCTGCAGCGTTGCTAAATGGCCGTAAAGTTTGGCAGTCGAATGCCAATAATGTTACTTATGAGTCTTATCGTCAGGTAATACCCAAAAGACTAAGCACAAAAACATGGAGCTTTTAAATTTATGTCAAAATCGCCTCTTCGCGTGAGTGTTGTGACTGTCTGCTACAACTCTGAAAAAACGGTGCCTGATACTTTAATATCTGTTTGTGCTCAAGACTACCCGCACCTCGAGCACGTCATTATCGATGGAAACTCAAAAGACAAAACGCTCAGTCTCGTTAAGCAGGGCCTGAGGTCTGGTGGCAGCATTTTAAGCGAGCCCGACAAAGGCTTATATGACGCAATGAATAAGGGTATTCTCAGATCAGGGTCAGAGGTGGTTGGTTTTTTAAATTCTGATGATTTTTTCGTCTGCGAAAATGCCATATCCATGATAGCTGAAAAATTTTCTGACCCCAGAATCATGGTTGTCTATGCAGATATTAATTATGTAAAAAGCGAAAGCATAGAATCCATCGCAAGGCGTTGGAAATCGGGTCCGTTTGCGCGCAAACAACTCAATTTTGGATGGATGCCTCCACACCCTACGTTTTACGCCCGAAAATCTCTGCTTGAAAAAATAGGCGGATTTGACACAAACCTCAAAATTTCTGCTGACTACAATTTAATTTTGCGTTGTCTAAACAATGTGGACGACACTGCTGTGGCCTATATTCCTGAAGTTCTTATTCATATGCGTTTGGGAGGTGCTTCTAATGGAACCGATTTCTCGGCCTATGTGCGTATGTTAAAAGAGGTTGCGCACGTTGCGCGCAGCAATGGGCTCGCGCGTCCTTGGGTGGTCGTGGGAAGCCGCATTGCACGTGTCCTGAGCCAATATGCGCTTTCTATGCCCTAAATTTCTTGAATTATTTTCCTGAAGTTCGTTGGATTATTTGTGCAAAAAAAATCTACTTGAACCACGGACCTGTCGATGGGAGCCTCCCGAATGCGTCATTCACGTTATGATATTAAACGCAATTTACCCGCCACATCAGCATCTTTAAGATCGAATCATAAAGAAACATAGCTATTTGCAAGTTCGGAAACCGCCAATTTTCTACTGGCGGTTTCCGAACTTGCAGCACCCAAGAGAGATGGATAGAATATTTTCGATCGTTGTTAAACTGGAAAGTACTTTTTGAAGGCGCACCATGAAGATTGCTGTGGTCATACCGTCGTACAATGTAAGGCATCATGTTCTTGGTGTGATTAGTCGAATTGGTACCGAGGTGGCGCTTATTTATGTTGTGGATGATTGCTGCCCCCAATTAAGCGGTCAATACGTTCAGGACAATTGCTCCGACAAACGCGTAAAAATCCTTTTTCACTCTCTAAATCGGGGCGTGGGTGGCGCAATGTGCACAGGGTATGCTGCTGCACTGCAGGATGGCGCAGAAATTATAGTTAAAATTGATGGCGATGGACAAATGGATCCGGGCATTTTGCAACGCTTTACTGCGCCTATTCAGGACGGTCTGGCGGATTATACCAAAGGCAACCGTTTTTTTAACCTCGACACTCTTTGGCGTATGCCGTGGGTGCGCCTCGTCGGCAATTCGGGCCTTTCGCTCATTAATAAGGTAACAACAGGGTATTGGAACTGCATCGATCCTACGAATGGCTACACCGCGATTCATAGGGGTGTACTTTCCATGATTCCTCTGGAAAAAATTGATCCCCGCTATTTTTTCGAAAGCGATATATTGTTCCGCTTAAGTACCTTAAGAGCTGTTGTTCTCGATATTCCGATGGATGCCTTTTACGGCGATGAAAAAAGCAGTCTGAATATTAAAAAAGTTCTTGTTGAGTTCCCGCCTAAGTTTTTTGTCCGCATTTTCAAACGCATTGTGTATCAGTACATTTTTCGAGAATTTAATATCGGGACACTTTGCTTTTTTTTGGGTCTTCCGTGCTTTGTTTTTGGCGTTCTATTTGGTGCTTATTCATGGTGGGAATCGGGGTTAGGGCACGTGCTCGCCTCTAGTGGAACGGTCATGCTTGCAGCTTTGCCTATTTTTATTGGGTTTCAGCTTCTGCTCATGGCTGTGTTTTTTGATGTCAGCAACTACCCAAAAATTCCTTTGGTGCGTTTATTTCGGTATGTGCACTTAGGCAATAGCGCCCCGAGTAAAGACCTGGCAGAACCCTAAAGCATGCAGCCTACCCTGTTCAGGAGTTGCGAATTTGGGTTTTTGAGGCATATAAGAGTGCAGAATGAGCATCTTTTTCTTGGAGCGTGGTGCCGTTTTTAACAGTTGAGAAAGGAGCCTCTTTTGCAAATCGAACCCGCGCTTGAAAAAGGGACTTGGACCCAAAATAAACACTCCTTGCAGCTGCTAGGTTGGCTCTTGCTTGCAGGTTTTTTAATTTACCGATGGTTTGTAAAGGCCTCTCCATTTGCCGGCAATGAGTCAGACTATGGCGTGCACCTCTCGATAGGCCAAGAAATTCTTCGGTTCGAATATTTACCCTACAACGGCATTGTGGGAGCGCATATTTTAGCGCGATTATTAGCTCTTATATTTGGTTCCGTAGTCCAAGCCATGGGAATAGTTGCCGATCTATCGGTACTTCTTTTTGCTGCGGTCGCATTTTATTTGCATCCGCCAAAATTCTTTTTGTTCCATTGCTCGGCGTTCCTACTGCTGCTTCTACTGCTTGTTTTACCTGTCGTCGGCGGCATGGAAAATGCAGGGTATTATGGTCAGCTTTCTGCTTTTGGTCATTATTTTATAGCGCTTTACTTGTTTTCTAAAGCAGACTTGGCCAAGGCCCAAATTTTTCAATGGACAATATGGCTTGGACTTGTGAGTTTGGCATTTGCAACAACGTCGTATCCTGACGGATTTATGTGGTTTGCACTTCCAGCACTTTTTTCTGTCGCAAAATTGCTTCCAAAACCACTCACACTGCTTTCTTGCCTCCTCGTTTTGGCAGGCTCGGTTTTTTTGTTCGTAAAACAATATGGCCTGGCTGGCGTACCGGGAGGTGGATCCGATTACGAAATCTTTACGGTGCTCCTTTCAGTAATCCTTCTTTTCCAACTTGCCACACAGGCGCCCAATAGAACCCAGAAAGTTCTTGCTTGGCTTATTTTTACATTCTGCCTGGTCACTTTTATCCAATTTGTGTGTTTTGAAAAGCCGACTTCTATTTACAAAATTGCAGGTTGCTTGAGTTATTTGGGAGCTGGTCTTTACTGCCTTTCGCGAACCCCTCTAGGTGCATTTTTCGATGGAAATTGCCAATCCAAAAAAAAGCTTGCAATTTTATTTTTTGCCGCAATGGGGCTGTTTCTTTTTATATCCGGATTGCAAACACTTTTAAGCGGTCTCTCAGCGGGATTTGGCAGCTCACTTTATTACGCTCGAAAAAACCACTACTGGGCGCCTTTTTTGATTCCTTTCAGCGGTCTTGTTTCATATTGGATAGGCACCAAAAAACAAATTCATTTTTTGAATAGTCTTTGCTTGACAGTACTTTTCATGTTTTATTTTGGTTTTTCTAATAAGCATTCGCCTAGTTTTTTGCGGGTAAACCTCGAAACCATGCGCAAACCTAAAACAAGTTTCGATACTTCCGACGAAAAGTGTGCACTTGAAATAAATAGACTTGCGCTCCATTCTGGTTGTTCCGTGCTTTTGGTGTTACCTGGCGAGCAAAAGAAGGGTGTTGGAATGACCCAAGGACAGCATCTTGCGCGCTCAGTGGGTTACAATGCCTTTGCATGGCAAGTAAATACTGAAGAGAATGACCGATTTTTGACGTACCAAGGTCGGACTCTTTTTCCCCTTCAGGAAATCTTTAAATTGGCCTTTGAGCAGGCCGAAAACTATTCGCATGCCCTAGACCTCGCAATTTTACAAATTCAAAAAAAATCTGTGTCTGAAAAATGTTTGGTTGTTCGAGAAGACGAAAAAAATCGGTTCAAAGACTTCAAAAAAGTTTGCTCGAATTTGCAAAGAACTTCGTTGGTGTTCGCAAAAATTCCTTAAAAATTTAAGATAAAATATTAGTTTTAAGCGATTTCCCATCCTTTTTAGCCAATCGCATTCTGCAAAAGGAAAAAAGTTTCAACACAGGCATTTCGCTTTCCTTTGAAAAGCATGAAGAAAAGTCCCTGTTTTGAGATAACTCTTTTTTCCATCGCGCATATATTTTAGCGACTTCGTTCCAACTGTGAGCGCGTTCTCTGGTTGCATTTTCATGATGTATGCATACTAATTGACTCAAAGTCCAATTAGAATAGAGCGGATTGACTCTCTGAATTTTCAGACATATATCTAGATCTTGATAAGCAAAGGCAAGTGTTTCATCAAATCCCCCGACTTCATCAAATTGGCTTTTAGAAAGAAAAAGAAATGCTCCGGTAACTGCCGGAACAGGACGAGGACTCTGGAACCACATCATGTCTGAACGATAGGTCAACCCCTTTAAAGGATGCCCAGCAACAATCTTTATACCAGGAGCCAGAAATAAATGCTGAATTTTAGAAGTAGGGTACAAAAGAGTACATCCGACAGCCCCCACAGACTCACCCATTGATTCTCTAAACTCTACAACTTTCAATAGAGTTTTATGATCATTACAAATCACATCATTATTCAGAAATAGGTAGTATTTTGGATTAAATATCTCAGACTCCTTCACTGCTAAATTATTGAGCCTAGAAAAATTAAATGATTCATCTATTCGTCTCAAAATCCATTGAATTCTCTCGTTTTTAAAAAATCGTGACGCTATTTTTTCGCCAATATTAATATCTGATGACCCATTATCTATTAAAATGACTTGCAGTTCAATCCCAACAAGTGACTGTCCTAAAATTGAATTTAAACACGTTGTTGTTAATTCAATTTTATCTCTGAACAATATCACTATAGATAGTTTAATATTTCTTATATTATCTAACTCTAGAATAAGATTTTTTGGTACATTTCTAAATATTTCCAATGATTTTATCTGGTTTACAGTGAGACATTGGCAAATCAAATAAGACGGATCAAACTCCATTCCCGTTTTAAGTCGAGTAATAATCTGCAAAATTAATTCATAAATTTTCCTAATATGCCGCGTAACAGGGAAACTATATTTAATTTTTAAAAGAAATATAAACATTTTCATTCTAATGCATCTCTATCATAAATTCGATGAATAAATGCCCGAGAAAATCACAAGCATCGAATTCACCTTGCCCTCTGAATGTGTAAATCTTTGACTTTTCAACTAAAACTCAACTTCAGTTTCTTACTGACCAAATAATACATTGAAATTGACTACAATCAAAATGCCGTTCACTCTAATGCACATGAATTCTATGGGCACTATGGGATGTATTCTTAATTAAGGAAATAAATATGGAAATTTGTATGGTTGGTTCGGGCTACGTTGGACTTGTGAGTGGAGCGTGCTTTGCCGAAATGGGACACACGGTGACTTGTGTAGATATTTCAAAATCAAAAATTGATGGCTTAAATAATGGGATTATTCCAATATATGAACCAGGCCTTCAAGAACTCGTCAAAAAAAACACACGAGATGGGCGACTTAAATTTACGACATCGCTCACAGACGGTATCGAAAACGCACTTTTTATATTCATTGCTGTGGGCACTCCTCCCGACGAAGATGGCTCCGCAGACCTTAAACATGTGCTTGCCGTTGCTCGAGAAGTAGGCAAAAACATGAAAGGCTTTAAGGTATTGGTCGACAAATCTACTGTGCCCGTAGGCACGGCTGCATTGGTTGCGAAAACCGTTGCAGCAGAGCTTGAAGCAAGAGGAAAATCGAACCTAGAATTCGACGTGGTGTCTAACCCAGAATTTTTGAAAGAAGGCGATGCCATTAGCGATTTTATGCGCCCCGATCGCATAGTGGTTGGCGTAGAAAACCCTCGCACCGGTGAATTAATGAAAGAGCTTTATGCTCCATTCGTACGCAACGGCCACCCCATTCTTATTATGGACGTTAAATCCGCCGAGCTCACAAAATACGCTGCAAATTCAATGCTCGCTACTCGTATAAGTTTTATGAACGAAATTGCTATGCTTTGCGATGCCGTAGGAGCCGATATTGAACAAGTTCGTACTGGAATTGGAACGGACAGTCGCATCGGAATGCCTTTTTTGTACGCAGGCCTTGGATATGGTGGAAGTTGCTTTCCTAAAGATGTTCAAGCACTGGTTAAAACAATGGGCCAAAATAAAATACCTGCGCGTATTTTAGATGCAGTTGAGACTGTGAATAAAGACTGTCGTAATTCTTTTATTCAGTCCATCGTAAAACGCTTTGGCTCAAACATGAAAGGTGTGAACATTGCACTTTGGGGTCTCTCATTTAAGCCTAAAACAGACGATATGAGAGAAGCTCCTGCTGTATCTATTATCACTGAATTAATAAAATTAGGCGCCAACTGTTCTGCTCACGACCCCGAAGCAATTGAGAATGCCAAAAATTACTTTAGCGCCGAAACTCTCGCAAAAATTCGATTCTGCGATGAAATGTATTCCACCCTAGAGGGCGCTCACGCACTTGTATTAGTTACGGAATGGAATCATTTCCGGAGCCCAGACTTCGAACGAATGGGCAAAATCATGAAATCAAAAATTATTTTTGATGGGCGAAATCAGTACAATCCCAAAAAATCTATCGCCAATGGCTGGGAATATTATTGTATTGGTAGAGGGCATGTTCCTAAATAAAGCTCAGTAGTCACCCCCAATCCGAGGTCAGAATGCCAGTAGAAAAGAAATCTGTTAAAGTGACGTCCGCCGATCTGCCTGCACCGCTTTTTAATATTGATGTTATTAATGTTTCGAGCGTGCTTACAGACAAACAAATTCTGCCAGTTATTGCGGCGCTCGAAAGACAAGTGCAACAAGACTTCGCACCCATATGGGGAGTGAGCGCTAATTTAAATTATATACCTAAAGGAAAAAAACCTTCTGCAAACAACTGGTGGCTTTTAATTTGCGACGATTCGGATCAAGCTGGCGCGTTGGGATACCATGATTTGGGTCCAAATGGTTTGCCAATCGGAAAAATATTTGCGGGTTCAGATATTAAAATGGGTCATGCCTGGAGTGTTACTGCAAGCCATGAGTTGCTCGAAATGCTTGCAGACCCAGGAATAAATCTTACGGTACTCGTGCAGTCGTCGGCCACTGCTGGAACTCTTTTTGCTTACGAAGTCTGCGACGCTTGCGAAGACGAAAAATTTGCATATAAAATTGACGGTGTTTTAGTTTCAGATTTTGTTTATCCGGCTTGGTTTCAATCACACTCTCCTGCCAAAACCCAATTCGATTTTTGCAAAAAAATAAAAAAGCCATTTGAGCTTTTAGATGGCGGCTACATTGGAGCATTTAAAATTGGCGATGGCAGCGGCTGGCAGCAAATACTCGCTTCAAAAATGCCCACGGGAATCAATTTCCGCCCTCGCGTTGGCAGTAGACGCGAACGACGCAGGACACCTCGAGAACAATGGTTGGTGAGCTCAGTTTAATTTTA
>JAYTOT010000029.1:0-22624 GCA_043747645.1 Pseudomonadota bacterium
AAAAAAAGGGACTGGTTTTGAACAGCCATTGATTGCGAATGAACACTGGCATACTGATATTTCTAATATTAATATTGCGGGAACATTTTATTATCTTGCAAGTGTCCTGGACGGCTATTCTAGGAAAATACTTTCTTGGGAAATTCGTGAGTCTATGAAAGAATGCGAATTAGAAATAATTATTTTGCGCGCAAGAGAGTCTTATCCAGATACAAATCCGCGCATAATATCTGACAGAGGACCTCAATTCGTAGCACCTAACTTTAAAGATTTTATTCGATTATCTGGAATGACTCACGTTATGACACCCCGGGGGCGCCCAGCTGTATTATCCTCAAAGCAATGTCAAAATTGAACGATGGCATAGAAGTATAAAAGAAAAATGCATAAGACCTAAAAATACCGATACTGTAGAAGAAGCTCGTTTGACAGGTGCGAAATGGATTTCTCATTACAATAATGAAAGACTTCATACCTCTATTGGGTACGTTTCTCCAAATGATATGATGAATTGGCGTGCAAAGGAAATCCATAAAATTCGAGACGAAAGATTTGAAAACGCTCGAGAATTAAGAAGGAATAAATATTATACTGCCGATTCAAAATTTGAGGTCATGCATTGACTGCCGTCAAAAAAATAGGAGGATGAAAAAAATTTCAATCCTCCATTTCCAACTGAATCAAAACACAAAAGGCAGCAAGATATTTCATTCGCATTTTTTGTTAACCCTCAGATGAGAAAAAATTTTTGTGACAGGAGCGATATGTAAACTATATCTCTGATTTAATTGGGTTGAAATTCGACGGTTCTTTTTTCGCTCTACGTTTTTTTGGCACCACCTCGTCGGGGCATGTGGCCCGCGAGAAGGATTGAGACTTGAAATTTTTTCCATAGACCGATCCAGCGGCCAAAAAAAAGGCAAAACAGCGGCCAAAAAAAAGGCAAAAAAAAATCCGCCCGAGCTGAAACAGCTTCGGACGGAGTCTTGTTCTCGCAAATGAATTGCAATAACTGAAAAAATGGCTCCCCAGGACGGGCTTGAACCGCCGACCAGGTGATTAACAGTCACCTGCTCTACCACTGAGCTACTGAGGAACGCAGTGCGTCATGAGATACCTAGATTCAAAGAAACGGTCAAGAGCCTGGAGCAAAAAAAATAACAGCTGAAAAGTGCGCCTCACTTTTAAGCAAGAGCGAGGCATCACTGCACTATTTTTTAGCTTGCGGGCTTTCGCCTTGGCCATTCATGCGGTTCAATGTTTCCAACCAAGCAGTTTCGACGGAGTAAACCTCCGGGGAATCGGAACGCTTGATGTAAACAAACTTCTCATTTTTAGGCACGCGGTTGCCCACGGAGACCTTTACGGGAGCTTTTGCCTTGTCGGCAAATTCAAAAGTAAAAGAAAGCAACGGTTTGTCTAGACCAAAGTCACTCAGTTTGGTGGCTTCAGATGCATCCAAAACATTGTCGGCAGTCATGAATTCCCAATCTGAGAAAAACTGACCAGCGTCTTTATTTGCGACTTTTTCTGCAGTTTTACCGGGTTCAGGTGCAGCACCAGTGGCACCAGCGGCGTACCAACTGTTTGCTTCTTTTTGGAACGATTTGCCAAGCTGCGTGGTCATGCGGGCCACTTCGGACATGGCAATGCCGCGGGTCACACGGCGATCGCGGAAGTATTTAAGCTCTGGCGCCAGGTCGGTCCACTGATTTAAATCGACCGATCCCACGGCCCCATCGGCCATAGTTATAAACACGGCCTGCTTGGTAATACCCATGTCGAATTTTTGCAGCACTTTACCATCGGCTGCTTTTAATTCTACCGAGAATAAAGGAGGATTTAATGTTAATCCTGCCAAAATATCTGGCGTGAGAGCTTCTTTTTCGGTAATTTTATCGGCCCGCAAGCGCGACAATTTATCTAAATAAAGTCCCACATTATTAGCATCCGCCAAAAGGGCTTTAGGCTGAATGATTTTCCAGTCTTTGTCGGCTTTTGCCATTTCTACTTTTACACCGCCGGGGCGGGTTAAAACAATAGATTTAACATCGCCCGTAACAAAGTCGCCAGCTAATTTGGTGCGGAAATCGGAAAATGTTTTTTTGGAATTTCCAATGACTGAACTACCAACTACAAGCAATTTTTTACGGTCAGGCGTAAATGCATAAACCGACAAAGCATTGAACGAACTGCCGTTGGCATTACCGATATTTAAATCAGCTCCTACGGCAACTTTGTGAGTGTTTTTATCTTCACCCTCAACCAACATTTCGAGTCGTGGTTTGTCGAGACCATACTGAGCGAGTTCTGTGCTACCGGGCACAACAACTTTTTCAGTGCCCGTTAATTCAGTTTCGAGCACCATAGATTGCAACGAAGAAAGCAAATTATTCACAGCATCTTGGTCTGGTCGTGCCGCTTTGGGCTCTAACATTTTCCAGTTTGCCGTAGCGTTTTCACGTTCAAAAACAAATTTACCTGCAGCATTCACCAGTGTGAATTTTCGAGCTTTTTCGCTCTCAAAATTTACAACTTTGGAGTCGTGTTTTTTGGTTTCTTCTTCTTTTTTTGTGTAGTATTCGTCGCCATACCACACGCCAACGAGAGCGCCAACTCCAAGCACACCCAGCGCTAATTTAGTTGCGTAATTCACGCCGACCTCCTCCGCATCCAGATGTAAAATCCGGTGAGAGCTGTGGCAACAGGCAAGAAACCAGCAAATAAGAACAGGAATCCTGCAGGATTTTTTTCTACGCTAAATTGGCGTGGAGCGAAATCTTTGTTTGGAATACTGACTAATTCTTTGTCGCGGTACAAATGCGACACTGCCAATGGCAAAATTTGTGTGTTTGCCGGAGCAATGCGATCGTAGCGGCTGGCGATTTCGAAACCAAAAATTACGACCTCAGATTTATCATCTTTTTTAACATCTTTAGCTACGTCTGTTGCAGGCTTTACTGTGCCCATTCCAGCGCCAGCATTTGCTGAATCTTTACTTGCTAAAGTTGCGGCAGGAATGCCTTCGGCAAGTTTTGATGCACCATCAATTTCAACAGAGAATGCCGCAGCCCAGGTTTTCTTGGGATCAAATCCTGCATCAGGCTTTAAACCCAGAGCTCCGTCAAGAGTCAAACGACTGCGTGCTTCTTCGGTGATTTGCGCAGGTGCTGCATGTAAAACAGACATCAATTGAATCTGTTTGAGCTTGATGGGTCCGTCGCCTTTTGCCATAGCCACCATGCTTCGGGCATCGTCGACAAGTGCAACATCGCGTGCGCCAAATACGTTTGTCATGGGTGAATCTTTACTGAATTCTCCTACAACTACAGGCGGGCGCATAGGGTTAAGTTGTACTAATTGACCACCTAATTGAGTTGCTCCCAAATTGTGCATCAAAATATTACTATCTAACTTAATGCCTAAATCGGCAAATAATTTAGGCATACCAGGGTCGCGGTGCGGATTGAGTGAAAGCACCAATCGCCCACCGCGCGCAATAAAGCGACGCAACATGTTTTCTACAACACTGCTGTATGGAACAGTAGACGAACCAGCAACAACAAGTTGTGCATCGGCAGGTAAATCGCCCGATGTAATATTGTGCTCTTTAACGTCGTAGGCCCGATTTTTTAAGACTTCTGCAACAGCAGCATAGTTACGGTCTGCAACTTCGCCAGTTACAGTAGGCTCGCCGCTGCCAGCAAGAAAATAAACTACTTTTTTAGACTTGATTAAATTAATCAAGGCATTTGTTAATTTACTCTCTGTTACTTTACCAGCAACTTCGCTCCGATTGTTTTCGGTGAGAATCACCAAGCGGCTATAGCCCGTTGGTTTCACTTTTTGCAAAGCTGCCATGTCGCGCATGTCGATAACATCGTGAGTTATGAATTTGCTTTTTTCAGCAAAAAGTCCACGCAATTGCAAGTTTTCTTCACAATAACGCTCGCGAGGATCCATGGAGGGAATGCAAAAAATTGCCACTGGTTTTTCGAGTGAAGCTAAAAACTTAACGCTTTCGTCGGAAATAGAATTCACTTTACGTTCGGTTAAGTCAAAGGATTTTGAAAACCGATCGCGATTGGCAATAGCGGCAAGGCCAACAATGATTGCAATTCCAACTGCACTGGAAATAATTGCTTGCGCAAAATATTTAGGTGCATATTTTTCAGAATCTTTTTCGGCTCCAGCCGTTTGCGATTCACCCCAGGGAGACACAGCCGCACCAAGAGCAACAACAGCAACTCCCAGCAATATATAAGGTAACATTGCAAATTTAGCAGCCATTGTGCTCCATAAAAGAGCAACAATTAAAGAAACAAAAATTGCGAGAATCGAAACTTCTAGCTTGTATTTTTTCATATTCACACTCTCCAACGTTTGCTTTCAAGAACCAGCCGCGACAAAAACAAGAAGATTCCACAAATGGCAACATAAATTGCCAAGGACGAAGTTTTTACAACGCCACGAGTGAGGTCGTTACCTAATTCAAGCAAATTAACACTGCGCTGATACCATTCTGGCGCGCCAGGAATGTAGGCCGAAAACATGAATATAATAATAAAAAATACAGCGCCTAAGTAACTAATAACAGCGTTGCGAGTTAAAGAACCCACAAATAAGCCAATAGAAACCACAGCAGCAATATTAAATATGAGCCCCAACCAACCTGCAAGCATTACGCGCATATCGGGAGCCGCAAACATGAACACATACAAGGGGTACACAAGCATTAATAAGCCAATGACTCCGAAGTAGAACATGATTCCCAGAAACTTGCCCATGACAATTTGGCCAGTTGTTATAGGTGCTGCTGCTTGCAGCCGATAAGTGCCTTCGCCCAATTCTTCACTCATTACCCGCATGGTAAAAATAGGCACAATAAAAATGTTAATGTAGTTGAGAAAACCAACTAAGCTTCCCAATATTTCGCTCACAGGGTCTACAGCTTGACCACGTTGTAACAACCCTGTTGTTACGATAAAAAACAACAATCCAGCAACCAAAAAGATGATGCACGAAGCAATCCACCCTACGGGAGTGCCAAAAAAACCTTTAAAATCGCGTTGCGCAATGGCAAAAGATGCATTCATTTTGTTTACATTCCTTGATGGAGTTTAGTTTAAACCAACCTGTGGAACGGCGTTCTGAGTTTTAATAACATCAAAAAACATAGACTCTAAGCCGGTTTTATGTTCTTGAATGCCAATCACTCCAAAGCCCTGACTCACAAGTTGCTGATTGACCTTTGCAATGTTTTCAAATTGAGGGTCTTTCCAGAACTCTGCACGGAAATCAACCAATAAAGCATTGCGAGTTTCAGTCATAGCGCGAACATTCGACACAAAAGCTCGTTCCCGAAACCATGCCATTGGAGCCTCTGGAGACTGCGCAAAACTAAACACATAGCTTGGGTTTTCGGAGCCTTCTTCTGTGAGAGAAGTTTTTGCAGCAATGCGACCCTGATTAATAATAATAACATCGAGGCATGTTGCTTGAACTTCAGACAGAATATGTGAACTCATAATCACGGTACGGTCTTTAGAAAGCTTTTTGATAAGGTTACGAATGTGCACAATTTGGTTGGGGTCGAGGCCTTCTGTGGGCTCATCGAGAATTAAAACTTTGGGCTGGTGCACCAAAGCTCCGCACAAAGCCACTCGCTGCCTGTAACCTTTTGAAAGGTTTCCAATAACACGATTTGCCACGTCTGTGACATCGCATTCTTCCATAACTCGGTCTACTGCCGCTTTACGTTCTGCGGAACCGATACTGCGTAATTTGCCAACGTAGTCGACAAAATCTCGCACAATCATTTCTTTGTGGAGTGGCGGATTGTCCGGCAAATATCCCACATTTGCTTTAACGTCGCGCGCTTGAGTCACAACATCAAAACCACACACTTTAACTTCGCCATCGCTTGGCCCCAACAAACCGGACAAAATATCCATGGTCGTTGATTTGCCTGAACCATTGGGCCCTAAAAAGCCACAAACTCTGCCCACGCCAACCGAAAAATCGAGACCATGTAAGACTTTTCGCTCTCCGTAGAGCTTAACAAGGCCTTTCACCTCAATCATTGAACCTCCTGCTACAACGTGAATAAACAAACAAACAAAGAGATGATCAAAAAACCTCAATGAAGGTCCGCATTATAGACACTGAGACAAAATCCAGTCAAATTTGTAACACGTTGAACACTTTCAGACCGCTTCAAAAGTACGCAGCTCCGGTAGACTTTTAATTGAAATTCGTACTGAATTTACATAGAGCCATTTAAAACAACGAAACAGGGTAGAGCGATGACCAAGAGACCCTTCGGCGAAAAATCATTCGCAAAGCAAGTTGCAGCACTCAACAAACGCGCTGTGGCACAAACAAAAGTAGTGAGTTTAGACGACTACCGCAGTGCTGCAAAAAGTACCGAAGCTAAAACTATTTTGGTTGTCGACGATGAACTCGTTATGCGCAATGCCATCAAAAGAGTTTTTGAAAAAGACAATTACAGAGTGCTCGTAGCCAAAGATGCTATGGAACTTTCCAAAATAATTGAAGACACAAGGCTTGATCTTGTTTTGCTCGACATCAATTTACCTTGGGTTGATGGCTACGAACTCTGCAGATTGCTCAAGAGCCATCCGACTTTAAAGCATTTGCCAGTGGCATTTATTTCTGGCAATAAAACCGAAGAAGATATTCGCAAAGGGTTTGATGCAGGTTGCGATGAATACATCACAAAACCTTTCGAGGTTGATGAAATTCAAAAGACAGTGAGCGACTTGTTACTTAAATCAAGCTAATAAAGGTTTCACTTTATTTCGATTTAGGAAGATTTTTGTGACACAAACATTAATTATGAAATTTGGGGGAGCCGCTGTGAGCTCCCCTGAACGTTTTGCGTCAATTGCCGATATTATTTTAGAACGAAAAAAAACATTCAAAAAAATAGTTGTTACGGTAAGCGCCATGGGCGAAATGACCGACGAGCTCATATTATTAGCACAAAAAGTAAATGCAAATCCGCCGCGCCGCGAACTCGATATGCTTATATCTGTAGGAGAACGCGTGAGTATTGCATTGCTAGCAATGGCTTTGCAAGCAAAAGGTGCCGAAGCAAAAAGCTTTACGGGTAGCCAATCGGGAATTATAACTTCAACCGATCATGCCGAAGCAAAAGTTGTCGATGTGCGCCCGCACCGTTTGTTACCTTTGCTAGAAAACGAAGTTATTGCTGTGGTGGCTGGTTTTCAGGGCATGAGCACAGCGGGAGAAATTACCACTTTAGGCCGTGGTGGAAGCGACCTTTCTGCCGTAGCACTAGGCGTGGCATTAAATGCATCACATGTTGAGTTTTATAAAGATGTTTTGGGAATTTTTGATTGCGATCCTAAAATAAACCCCAATGCTCAGCTTTTGCCAGAATTGAGTTTTGAAGACGCTCTCAAGATTATGCAAAATGGCGCTCAGGTCCTTCAAGCACGTTGCGTTCAATTAGCACAAAAAAATAATTTAAATTTACATGTGTTGCCTTTTGCACCGCCAACTGTCGGTTTATTTGGAACATGGATTAAAAATCCTGAGACTCATACGAAAAACACTTCAGATGAATATTTAGTGGGCAATAAAGACACGTGTCGAAAGCACTTTGAAACATAATTATACTGCAGATTATTCAAATACGATATTGACGGAACAAACTGTTGCTCAAACAATTATGATGTAAAACTTCTTTTGTCAGACCACCAGTCGCATAGGGAGTTTCTCATGAGATTTTTATATCTTTCTAGCATCCTTTGTTTTTCGATTCTTCAAAGCAATAATTGCCTTGCATATTCCATTTCAAAATCCATTCCTTTTACGCGCCCTAAGGCCATTACAAAACTAGATGCTTGCACAAATTTTTCTGGCAATTGGACCGGAAAATGCAAAACTGAAAATAACGAAGAAAAAAGCGACTCTTTTTTGATCGATCAACTTGGCTGCATGTACGTTGACATCAACAATGAATTGTTCAATTTTACCGGCACAAAATCTGCGCAAGATGCAGATTCTAGCAGCACATTACAGTCTTTTATGTCTGTAGATTGGAACGAAAACAAAACTGGATTTACCACCAGTATGGGAGTCTCTGGCCGCAGTGTAACAAAAGCAAATGCCCTACCTTATTCGGGGCACAGCACATCGCAATTTTCTATGACAGAAACTGGTATTATGAAGGTTCTTTTGCAAGGATTTGTAGTTTACCGAGAGCTCGATGGGAGCTCGAAAAAAATTGTATTTAACGACGATTGCACTTACAAAAAAGATTGAGCAAGGCAGAATGCGATAAAAATTTTTAGTCCATCTCACCTAGAAAAATTGATTCCCTATGCTATAAGCGTGAATCGCAAGCAAAGAATGTTGCATAAACTTCTGAAACGATTCAATTGACAATGGGATTCAACGTGCTTTTAAATAAAAAAATTATTGTTATAATGCCAGCTTACAATGCTGAAAAAACGCTCCAAAAAACCTACGAAGAAATTCCTCATGATATTGTGGATATCGTTATACTAACCGACGATTGCTCCAAAGACGGCACAGTGCCTTTGGCCAAATCGCTAGGGCTCGAAGTCATTCGCCACACTCATAATCGTGGCTATGGCGGCAATCAAAAAACTTGCTATGCCAGAGCACTAGAGCTCAAGGCCGATATTGTAGTTATGCTTCACCCCGACTACCAATACACTCCTAAACTCATTCGGAGTATGGTCAGCCTCATTGCAGAGGAAACCTACGATGTTGTATTAGGCTCTAGAATTTTGGGTAATAGCGCCCTAAAAGGAGGTATGCCACTGTACAAATACATCTCTAATCGATTTTTAACATTCGTGCAAAATATTTTAATTGGTCAAAAATTAAGTGAGTATCACACTGGATATCGCGCATTCAGTTCTGCAGTTTTGTCGTCTTTAAAACTAGAGATGAACAGTGATGATTTCATTTTTGACAATCAAATGCTGGTGCAGTGCCACGCTGCTGGGTTTGGAATTGCTGAAATCACTTGCCCCACTAAATATTTCGACGACGCGTCTTCCATAAATTTTAGTCGCTCGTTACGCTATGGACTCCTCTGTTTGTGGACCGGATTCCGCTTCTTTTTACACCGTTTTGGATTAAAACATTACCCTGATTTTGTGCGCATCGAAAACAAATAAAAATTTATCCATTATTTAATTACTTTGCCTAAAGGTCATTTATTTTGAATTCAACAAACAAGCCATCGCTTTACGATTCGAATGATTACTATTCAGACGACAACACTGCTTCGCGGCTTTCTTCAGTTTTTAATGGCATCATTTGGCAACTCGATAATCTGCGTGCAAAACTCTTAACTCAAATACTCTTACAATTTGCTCCAGAATTACGCTTACGTTTAAAATCCAATGCCGTTTCTCTTCAAGCCACTCAACCAGTTAATGCGCTGGACGTGGGCGCAGGCAATGGAAGTTTTTTATACTTTCTGGCACGCCTGGGTTTCAACGTTTATGGAACCACTGCTTCGCAGCGTGCGCAACAAGGTGCGCTCAAAAATTTCAAACTTAATCTTGAATTCACTACAGAACTCGCAGAACCAATTACAAATCAAAAATACGATCTTGTTGTGTATTGGCACGTGTATGAACACCTCAGCGATGTGAATAGTCACGCACAAAAATGGCAAAATATGCTTACGGATAAGGGGATCCTCGTATTAGAAGTTCCGAATATAAATTCTTGGGGAGCTAAAATCTGCTACAGCTCGTGGCTCGGTAGCGACGATGTTCACCACATTAACCATCAATCTCCCTCAGAAATTTTAAAAACCCTGGCAGACAACGGATTAAAACCCGTTAAAACCACAGGATTTTCGCTAAAATTCTCATATGTATTTCTCTGGAGTGCCCTTTTAGGAAAACTTTTTGGTTCCCATTATAGTTTCGACAATATTATGGACATATTAAAAAATCCCGTATCAAATTTGAAGCGCCAACCGTTGATAACAATAAACGCGGCTTTGTCTGTGGCATATTTGTTTCCAGTGATTCTGTTTTATATCATCAAAGGATTCAGTCATAATCAGGGAGAAGTCTTTCGTGTCTATGCTCAAAAAATCTGAAAATGAAACTCAATATTTGAATGAAAAAAAAAGGGGTCCCTTTTTTTCTGAAACTAAAATTCCACTTTATTTAACTCTATTTGCATCTCTTGCATTGTTATGTCTTGTTTCATTTCTGGCATTTCAATACATAAAAGCCTGGCCCATAGCATATTCTTCTGACACCGCTCTTATTGGGCTCATGGCGAAACATATTTTGGAATTTGGCGAGCGACCTATTTTTGTGTGGAGTGTTGGTTATCAAGGAATCTTTTTAGAAGGTTATTTATCGGCTTTTTTCTTTGGTATATTCGGAGTCAAACCCTGGGTTTTGAATATCGCACCTTCTATTTACCTCGTAATAGCTTCAGGCATATGGATGCTGGGAATTGCAAAAAGTTTTGGGCGCACCACCGCTGTGATTTCGATTTTACTCACTACATTAACATCTCCAATATGGTTTCATTTGTGTGCGCGCTCGCTTCCTAATTTTGCTTCCATTTTTTTATTGGGCTCACTTTATTTCTTCATCGCTCAAAAGTGTTTTCGAGAATTCCAATCTCAATCGCTCAATAAAAATCGATGGTTAATAGCATTAGGATTAGTTGCAGGTTTTGCACAATATACCTTTGCAATTCATTTCTATTTTATATCCTCAACATTAATATTTGCTTTTTTATTGCTCCAACGCAATTTGCTGATAGAAATTGGATTTGTTGCTTTTTTGAAAAATTGTGCTTGGCCTTTGCGCTGGCTCCGCGCTCCGAACTTTAATGAATTCAATCAAAATTTTAAGGGCGCTCATATATCGATAAAAGCATTGAGTTCTATAGCCTGGATTTTTGCTTTAGTTGGAATAGCGACTTTATATTTTACTCCTGAGTCCTTTCAATACAGAGGTCGACTCATTCAATGGAATGCTCTCATTTTATGTATCGCACCCCTGCTACTTTTATTTGGCATTAATTTCCTGCTTTGGTTGGCAAAAATTTCAAAACAAAAAAAATTGTTTCTTGAATTCAAAAAATCGTTTTATCATGTTTTGATTGCTTATACTATGGGCTACTCCCCCAATTTAATTCATAAATTTATTCTTGGCGGAAAATCTGCAAAAAGTATTGGCCTCAAAGGCACTGGAAAAGATATTGTTGATAGGTTTTCTTATTTTATTCATTTTCATTCTTCGCAATTGAGCATTAATTTTAATGGTGTCTGGGGTTGGTTTGTCTTATTTTTTTTCACGCTCGGAATTTTGATATTTTATGTGCGAATTTTTAAGAGTCTAAAAATATTATTCAAAAAAAGTGAGTCAAATTTGGATCAAATTTGGCCTTTTCAGATTGTTTATGGGGTTTTTCCAATTGTGGTGCTGATTGTATTTTTGCTTTCACGCACTGTCGTTGACGTCTATTCGGTCCGTTACCTTGTCTATTTAATACCAATTTACTCCACTATGATTGCGTCATCATGCGTTTGGTTATCTGCCCGGTTTAAATTCGGTCTTATGTTTTCATCAGTTTGTATAGTTTTATTTGCTTTTCAGGGTTGGAATCGCATTCAAGCTGACCTCAGAATTGAGCAAAGCGTAACGGCCCCCGCACTTCACGAATTTGCCATTCAAAAAGCAATGCAAGACCGAGGAATTAAATATGGATACGGCGACTACTGGTTAGCTTATTCCACGGTTTTTATTGCGAATGAATCTGTAATTATAGAGCCCTTATATTCTAATTATTCTCCACACTATGGTGAACCTGTAAAAAATGCCACTCGCATAGCCTATGTGGATTTCGTTCCTCCAAAACGAGTTGCAGAAAATGGAATATTGACAATAAATCAGCAGAAATACCGTATCTTAGAAGAATTAAAAATCACTCCCCAAATTGAAATGAAAATTTTAGATCGGATTTAAAATATTCTTTTCAAAATTTTAAATTTGCAACAATTGGACTAATTTTTGAGTGAGAATGGCTTGAGCATCTTGAAAAAGTAAATTGTCCGACTCGGAATATTTTTCAAATTCATTGTCGCCAAGGGTTTGCTTTAAATTCACAACACCGCGCGAGGCAATTCCGCAAGGAATAATATTTTGAAAAGTAGAGAGTGAATTTGTGATATTTAATGCAATGCCATGTTTAGAAACTCTTTGAGAAATCCTAATTCCTACTGCGCCAATTTTGCGCTCATTCACCCACACACCAGGATTAATAGAATCGCGTTTTGCAGTAACACCAAAATGCGCACAGGTTTGAATCATGCATTCTTCGAGGGCGCAAATTAAATTACGCACTGTGCGCTTGCGCCCATCGATGCGCAAAAGCGGATAAACTACCAATTGCCCAGGCTCGTGAACCGTCACGCTTCCGCCCCTATCGGTGTGGCAAAAATCGATTCCTAAATGCGACAAATGCTCCTCATTGACAAGCATATCTTGAGGATTAAAGCGGTTACCCATTGTCACAACAGGCGGATGTTGAACCAAAATTAATTTTTCTGAAACTGTTTGAGACGAACATATATTTTGGTGTTCAAGGTCCATTTGATGCAAAGATTGAGCGTAATTTAACAAACCCCAATTTTGCACTTCAATAGAATTTTGAACACTCATTGAATGGCTTCTCGCACGCGGGCTGAAAAGAAATCCATAGACCAAACCACTGTAAAAATTAAAAACGCTATGGTTCCCACTTGAGTCCAGTGTGCCAACCCTTGCTCCTGAATGAGCAATCCACCAATACCACCGCCGCCAACAAGGCCAATAATTGTGGCCATGCGCACATTAATGTCCCAGCGGTAAATGGTAAAAGCCAAATAAGGTAACACCACTTGCGGAACCACAGCAAACCAAGCCGTCGCAACTCTGTTTGCTCCCGTTGCTTGTAATGCCTCAATAGGGCCTTCATCTACGCCTTCAATGGCTTCGGAATATTGTTTTACTAAACTAGATACACTGTGAACCATAAGTGCCATGGCCCCAGCAAATGGCCCAATACCAATCCAGACTGCAAATAAAATTGCCCAAATAAGTGGCTCAATAGAGCGAGAAATGTTCATATACATGCGAATGATCATGTAAATCAAACGCAATGAGCGTGAGTGCCTTGTTAAATTTCGTGCAGCAAAAAATGCTAATACAAAAGCTATAGGAACCGCGAAAAACGTTGCCATAAATGCGAGATAGATACTCTCTATAAGTAACTTAATTGCCAGTCCAAAATACTGAGCTTCTGTAGGAATGCAATTCACATGGAATTTTTCGAGCGGAGCTGCTCCCCAAAAAGAAGTTATGGAATTTGCCGCTCCCACCAATACATTCAATAAACCGTGTATTCCATCGTATAAAGAGGCGCCAAATGGAATAACGCGCCCAAAACCGACGGGAATTTCGCTGGCTCCTACACCGGGAATTCCACACGCCAATTGCAAAACAAGGCGCCCTGCACCTTTGAGTCCATCGACTTCAAATGCCTGTGCGATATTAATTTTAACTAAAACCCAACCCGTAACCAATGTGAGTAATAGAACAAATACACCTTCGATACGTGCGTATGCCCAATGTTTTTGAACTTTTAAAGTGTCTTCGGCATTGTTGGGTTGAATGCGCGACAAACTTGCAAGCCAGGTTCCTAAGCCACGCCCCGTGAGTCCAATCATCAAACCGAATACGGCGCCAATGAGCGCTAAAATACCAATAGTAGACCATTCTAATTCTGCATAACGAGAGTCATATTCAAAACGCTTAATAATAGCCAAGGCCCAAGCGGTGGGAGGTTCATTAAATGTCAGTTCTTCAATTGACTTCATAATCAAATTAAAAAAGACAATGCGCCCTAAAACAACAATATTATATGACCAAAATAGAATTTCAAAAACCAAACCAATAATGGAACGTTTACGTCGCTCAGATTCAACTAAAGGAACAAATGATGGTATTTTCATTATTAATGGATCTCCACTTCGCGCGCATCTTCACCGTAAATATCTTTAAACCATTCTTTAGTGATGTCTGTAGGCTTGCCTTCAAATACTTTTTTACCACCGCGCATTGCCACAACATGCGTTGAATATTCGCGAACTAAACTCAAAAAATGGAGATTACATATGACCGTCATGCCGTGGTCGCGGTTGAGCATTTGTAAGTTTTGCATCACTGAATTACTTGTGGAAGGATCGAGAGAAGCTACAGGTTCATCGGCTAATAAAAGTTTAGGGTGTTGCATAAGTGTGCGCGCAATGGCCACGCGTTGTTGCTGACCGCCAGACAACCCATCGGCTCGCACCAATGCTTTGTCTTGAATTCCTACTTGCTTGAGTGCATCATGAGCTTCGGAAATCCATTCTTCGGGCCATTTGTCTAAAATGCCACCAAATAAATGATGGTTAAAACGCCCTAAACGCCCAGATAAAACATTCGATAAAACGCTGCGGCGCTTGACCAAATTAAAATGCTGAAACACCATTCCAATATTACGGCGTACGTCGCGCAGCTGGGAATCGCCAATATGTGTGATATCTTGGCCATCAAAAATCACCTGACCCGCACTGGGCTCTAGGAGTCGATTGATGCAACGTAACAAAGTCGATTTACCAGACCCGGAAAGCCCAATGACCGCTACAAAAGCTCCTTGAGGAACATCAAAAGACACTCCTTGCAAAGCTTGAGTCCCGTTTGGGTACGTTTTAACCAAATTGCGCAGCTCAACCATATTGCCACTTGTCACCTTGCAAAACCCCATATTTTTTTGGTGTTTAGAACCTGAGAGGCCACAAAGCCAGACTCGTGTCCTGCCCCAATACGACAAGGTGTGGCAAAGATCAAAACATTTCCATTCCAGCCACTGGTTTTGGTAAAAAACCAGCCGAAACACCACCTACGCGCTGCAAATCGATGCCGTTTTTGGCTGGCGTGTAAATTCTGAAGTAAAGATCCATAAACACCAGAACTTTGGAAACGTAGCCCCTCGTCTGGTCGAATGGAATATTTTCTACAAACTCATCGATGGCAAATTTTGGCGTTTGAGTCATCCAACGGTCCACTGCTTCAGGACCCGCATTGTAAGCCGCAATGGCCAAAACCGTGTTACCTTGATAATAAGTTATCAATCTCTTTAAATACCAAGCTCCATAAGCAATATTAATATCGGGGCTTGAAAGTTGAGATGGCTCAAAATCCAGGTCACCCATAATCGATGAGATTTTAAATCCAGTGAGAGGCATAATTTGCAAAAGTCCACGCGCACCTACATTGCTCACAGCACGAGAATCGTAGTGGCTTTCGGCACGCATTATGGAATAAATGAGAGCTGGCTCAATGCCTACTTCTTGGGCAACTGCCTCAACGAGCGGTTGATATGCCAGAGGATAATGCAATTGCCAAAGCATTGAATTATCTGCAATAGAAGACTTTAAATCGTCTTCAGATAAACTTTGGCCCCAAATGTTTCCACCTGCATTGCGCGCATAAGAACTTGAATTTCGATAATCTAGAGCTTCTAGAGAAAGTCGCGACAAAGTTGTCAACCGCTGCGATCCTTTTATTTCACGGGCCGAAATTTGAATTAAATCGCGCGAAAAACTTAAAAACGGAGACCTTGCAAATTGCAACAGCGCATTCACGGGAGATTCGGAAATCAACTCACCTGACCACTCTGGAAGAGTATTTGGAACTAATTTTGTGAGCAATGGCTTGGCTGAAAGGCGAATATCTTCGTCGCCAGAAATTCGAGGTTCGTCGAGCGAGGCTCGCAATCTTGCCATAATTCCATAGTAGGAACCTGCCGCATTTTTTGATATTTTTTGCAATAAATTGCGCGATTCTTGACCTTTTTGCATGCGAGCTGTCCAATATTCAATGCGCGACTTAGCATTGCTATCTTCGGCACCAAGCATCGATTGCGCTGCTGAATTTTTGAGATTCGAATTTTCACGCGACAAATAACGAGCCCAAAAAGTTCTCCAGCGGCTTATTTTGGACGCCTTTTTTGTGGCCTTCATGTTTTCTTCAGTTTCGCGCACCACTTCTTTGAATTGTTGTGCGTAATGAAGAGACAATAAATATCTTTGCCTGGCGATGGGAGCCCAAGAAGACTTTGGAAAAGATTTGAATATCTTTTGATAAGCTCCTGCAGCCTCAAGAGGACGTTGAGTTGAATTCAATGCGCGAGCATAAAGAAACATAAATTTATCTTGGGGAAATTTTGAATCAAAAGAATTGGATTTTTGAAGGTATTGCAAAAATTTCATTGCCAATTCGTATTCGCGCACAGACATTAAAAATTCAGCCGATTCTAAAAGCTTTGCCCGTTCAACAAAAGTTAAATCATTTGCATTTAGGGTTTGCTTCATTGAATTTTCGCTAATATCTGCCAATGTTAATGCAAAATCTTTTACTCCAGGAAGGGGCCCTAGGCGCCTCAGTAAATCTTGAGAAAATTGCCTACGAGATTCAAGTCTTCCCCAAAATTCATCAGACTCCTGTGCTTCGCAAGATTTTTTTTGGAACGTTAAAACCGCGCTACGCGAGAAAGAATCGTAAGGATAATTTTTGGCAGACCTGCGCCACAAATCACGTGCCAACGGTTGCTCGCCAAATTGCCACGCCCAGTCTGCTAAATTAAGCATACCAAGCTGAATGTTTGGGGCAATAAAATCGCGCTGAAAAAACTGTGGGAATTTGCGGTAAATTTCAGCCGCATCTAGCATTAAATTAGAATTCACCGCCGCAGTGAACGCCTCATAAACACGAGACTCTAAATAAAAAGAATTTTCTGGTGCACTATCTTGGAGAGTTGATTTTAGCAACACCAAAGCACCAGAATAGTCTCCCAATTTGTTCCGTGCTCTAGCTCTCAATGTAGCTTTCAACAGTAAAATTTCATCTTCAAAATCTGAATCAGAATACGATGACTTTAAATTTTCAAATTGCCGTAGAGCTTTTTTAATTTTACCGTCATCAGCATCGTCGAGAGAATTTTCCAGATTTTGAGCCGCAATTAAAAACTGTTTGATGTCTCCCGAAAACAATTTTGATTCGACTGAATTTTTATCAGGCACACTTCTTTCTTTTAGTCTTAATTCACGCCAATTTCTTTGCGCAGACATCACTAAAGATGGTCGCCCTACAGAAAAAACCATGGGACTCGGGCTTTGAGCAATTAAATTCAAAGGCTCTGTCGAAAAGTACATTAAAAAAAACAGAGGCATAACACGACATCGTGTGTTCCATTTTCGCATGAACCGGTCTTTCATCATTTGATTGCGTATTTGCTCAGGTAATTTTATGGTATCAGTTTGAGTCCGAATCGAGAATCGTGCAAATTTAGAAAGTCATTTTTTGAAATGAAAAAAATCCGTTGGCTGTTTCATCCCATTACTTTTTTTGTTTTGGCCCAAATTAGCTGGGGACTGTTGATGATTGTGTGGATACGTTGGTATCTTATGCGCAATCAAGAAATTGACATTATGGTTCAGCGATTTGCAATCAAAGAAAATTTCGGAACGGGCCAATGGATCATTTTGGCCGAAGGCTGCATTTTGATGGGTGTTATATTAGTAGCACTTTTTATGGTTTTTGTTAGCCAACGCAAACAAGTACGCCTGAATAAACTTCAAGATTCCATTATGAGCAGTGTCACTCACGAACTCAAAACTCCATTGGCAAGCATTAAACTTTATTTAGAAACAATGGTATTAAGAACACTCTCCGAAGAAGAACGCATTAAATTTTTAAAACGGTCGTTGTCTGAAGCAGACAGGCTGCAAAAACTCATCGACAGTGTGCTTATTTCGGCACGAAATGAAGTCAAACGCTCCGACAAAGAGCTTGAATACACGGACATCGTTGAATTGGCCACTGCTTCATTCATGCGGTCGAAAGAACGTTTTGCAGAAAAAAGAACATTCCAGTTGATAAAAAATCTGGAAGCCGCAGAAAATGGATTTATGATTCGCTGCAACCCTCATCAAATTGCTATTGTATTTGATAATCTTATAGATAATGCCGTTAAATATACGCATCAAGGTGGTAAAGTTACTGTACAGGTTGAAATTTCACCAGAGATGAAGTTTAGAGCTCGCATCTCGGACGACGGCATGGGAATTGAAAAAAAACATCTCAAAAAGATTTTCAATAAATTCTACCGCGTCGAAAGAAATGCTATTTTGCGAGTGCATGGCTCGGGATTAGGCTTGTTTGTCTGCCATTCTATTGTTAAATCACACCAAGGACGCCTCTATGCCCAGAGTGACGGACCAGACAAAGGAGCCGATTTTTATGTCGAATTCGAAAGAAATACTGCTCCTCGTTGAAGACGAAGAAGCCATTGGTGAAGGTCTAAAATTTAATTTTGAGCATGAAGGCTACGAAGTTATTTGGGTGAAAAATGGTTCGCAAGCTTACACATATATTGCACAAAATCATGCTAATTTGTCGGTTATTTTGCTCGACATCATGCTTCCAGAAATGGACGGCTTTGAAATTTTGAGGCGCACCAGAGAAATTGCCGAGCAAATTCCCATCGTCATTTTAAGCGCAAAAAGCCAAGAAGGCGATAAAATAAAAGCCTTGGGTTTAGGGGCCGACGACTACGTAACTAAGCCGTTCAATTTGGTGGAGCTCATGTTACGCATCAAAGGGCTTTCGAAACGGCGGCGCTGGTATAAGAATATTGAGTCCGATACTTTCTTAACTTTGGGCAAAGCTCAATTTAATTTAAAAACATTAACAGTGCGCACTGCTGATGCGAGCAATGCGCGAATTTCACCCACTGAAGGCTTACTAGCCCAAACTTTTGCCGACAATGAAAATAAGATTTTAACTCGCGCCGATTTACTCGAAAAAGTTTGGAACTACGATTCTAAAATGGAGACCCGCACCGTAGATGTATTTGTGAGTAAATTAAGAAAACTCATTGAATTAGACGTGAGTTCTCCGCAATTTTTAATTTCGGTGCGTGGGGTGGGATACGCTTACGTAACAGATAACGAAACAAGAGAAAAACTTTTGAGCAATCGCAATTAAATTAATGCCTTGTTAAATTCTCACCGCTTCAGGTGCAGTGGATTCAAAAGATTCAGCCGTTTGTTGAGGTAATTTAACATTTTTTATCAATCCAAAAACACGTAAAGTTTGAATTAAAATCCAAGTTGAATCGAACTGCCACCAAGTCCATCCGTGCCTTGCAGAACGGGGTTGAGCATGGTGATTGTTGTGCCATCCTTCGCCAAAAGATACCAGTGCTACCCACCAATTGTTGCGCGATAAATCTTGGGTATTATTTGGTTGAGAACCCCATTTGTGCGCTGCGGAGTTTACAAACCAAGTCACATGGTAAATTACTACGAGTCGTAAAAACACTCCATATACCACTAAACTATTGGCATTGCTCCAATCAAAACCTGGTGAACTTCCGAAAATTCCACCAGCTGCCAACAAAGAAAGTCCGAAAACAATTTGTATTAAAATCATGTTGTTTTCTAAAAATAATATGAATTTATTATTAAGCATGTCTGGAGCATAGTGCTTGTAATCGTCGAATATGTCGAGATCTTGGCGGCGATTGAATACCCAAATAAAATGAGAATGCCAAAAGCCTTTTGTAGCATCGTGCGGATCTTCGTGTTTATCTGAAAACATATGGTGAGTGCGGTGGCTTGCAACCCAAGAAATAGGTCCACCTTGGCAAGCTAGGGTTCCGCAAAATGCTGCAAAATTACCTAACCAAGTTGGCACCACAAAGGCTTTATGTGTGAATAATCTATGAAAACCAAATGTTATCCCCACCATTCCCGTGAGATAATACATTGTAAAAAAAGCAATTACCCCTGCCCAAGAAAAATAGGGCACCACAAAGGCCAACGCTAAAAGGTGTAATCCACCTATCCAAATAAAGTTTTTCCAGGAGAATTTTACAATCGCAGAATGAGGTCTGAGCTTCATACCGTTTCCTTATTCAAAAAAGCGGTTACCAGTAAATTAACAACCACAGCTGCATCACAGAAATTTGCATGCAGCATCTGCTTATACTTTTACGGACTTTATCCCTGTTTCGTTAAGTGCTTTGGTGTAAAAGAACTGTAAACGAGCATTAAGGTACTGTAATTACTCAGTTTTGAATAAAATACAGGAATTCAGGGACTGTCAAATCAGACTACATTGGCGGAAAATTTATCCACCATAAAAAATTGCCATGGGGCCTATAATGTTATTTGGGGGAAAAACCATGCGTTTGAGCACGTCAGTCACTTCATTATTGGGCCTTGTTGTTGCCATATGCGCTTGTAGCAAGTCTGCAAGCAGTCCTGCAGCAATAGTAGAAAACCCAACCCCTACTCCAACCGCTGCGGTGACAATTGCACCATTGCCACCTATTCCCACAACGGCACCCGTCATCAATGTTCCCAAAGGATTTTGGGTTGGAAATTTAAGTTTACGTTTGCTGGCGCGCTTTGATGTCTTTGGAAATAGAGTTGCAGAAGCCGACTTGCAAAGCATTGCGCAAACTGGCGGTGTGACTGCCCTAGCATTTTTAGACCCCACAACAATTGTCGCCATTTTAGATGCAGGAACCGTTGCTGGCGGTGAAGTTTTGGTAACTATAGATGCAAATACCGGTGCAATCAAAAATAAAAGTTGGTGGCAAGATTCGACTGCTTTTGCAGCGGTAGAATCTAACGGAATAGTTTCTAATGCCATAAATAACAACGTACTTTTTTCGGGTAATAAAACAATTGAACGCCTCATTTACAATGGCGGCGGTGCAGCAAGAGTGGGCGGTACGGCAGGAGGATCTTCATCTTATATTCCGCAAATTACTGCAGGCGTTTGCGCCAGCGATAAAATTGGAAACATCGCATTATTAACTATCAATAATGCTTTGAGTCTTGCACAGCTCACACACAATACTGCGCATCGCATTAATATTTTAGGCAACCTTGAAGGAAGCCCTAGTTGCATTTCGAGTTATGATTACGCAGCAGCTGGCCAGCCCACTACTGTAGATCACATTCCAATAAGTGCTGTGCAAATGCCAGATGGAAAATTATACGTGCTTTATCAACACGCCGTCGCGCCGAAAATAGTAAGTTACGAAACTGATGGCCGAACGCTGACCAATCCCATAGTTGTATATGAAGACGCATCTGTGCTTGGCGCCACACCGCGCGGACTGACAAAATTTGGCGAAACTACAATGTTAGTAGGCAATCCTATTACAGGAAAAGTGTTTGAAATATTTACGGCGGGTGGATTTACCGGATTTTTTATCACATCAACTTACACATCTAGCGTAGGCACTATTCTCACAGTACCTTAAATTAAAGTGCTTTTTCTTTCGCCAAAACATGCCCTATTTTTCTAAAAAAATCTATTCCAAAAGCAATAATACATGCAGCAAAAAAGCAGCCAAAAACAACAGCTCCAAATATGGGCCAAGGGTTTTTATTGAGCTCCGCAGTGCGCAAAGAATCAAAATGAGGTTGCTCTATGACCTGATACGAAGCACTTGCGCCTGCATCATTGTCCTGAAACGGCCCGCGTAACACACGCACATTTAATTTTTCAGGTATACTAGAAGCCACAGTCGGTTTGTCAAGGTAACGGAGCGACTGACCCTGGGACATCAAATAAGGTTCTGAATTTGCAATTAAATGAAGTGGGAAAACTTCTTTAATATTAAATATTTCTTTATCTAAAAAAATATTTGTTAATATTTTATCGTTTGAACTCATTTGTGACATGGTTTTTTCTATCCAATGTGCCATGTTTTTAAGTTCTTCTAAATTTTTCCCTTTTAATAAAAATCCATCAGGAGAGTCAGTATTTTCGATATTTGTTTTATTCAAATTCGAAGTATTAGATTCTTTATCAAGCCGCCCTTGGTATTTAAATGCCGATAAAGAAACAAATGAAGAACCCTGCTTGGAAAATAAAATCCTTTTCTCCAAATTGACTCTCATATTTTCGGACCAAGGTACAGAAGCGCCACTAATTTCGTGCAATGTTTGCAGATTTTTAGCCGAGAAAAGACGCACTAATATTGAATCAGATAGAGCCAGTGGAGACAATATCATTTTTGCTTCAAAAGGGTATTCAACGCTGCCAGCATAGTCAGAAAATGAAATATTCTTCAATCGGTCGGCAATATTATTTAATATTTTTAATGCAAGATCTCCCTCTTGCTCCTGAACAGACAGAGTCCAAATACCATCTGCAACATTTATATCTATATGCGAATCTAGGCGTTGCAAAACATTTTCTAAACCGACAAGAGAATAAATTTCGTGGTATTTTTTTTCAAGATTCAATTCAGAAATAATCTTGAGCAAAAAAGCACGCGATCGCAAATATTGCTGCGCTTGCGGCAATCCTGCAGTCCACTGGTACGAAGCGCGAGCCAAGTGCCCCTGAAGAGTTAAACCCTTGCCATTTTCTGCACTTTCACCTAACTCTCCCAACCATAAATTCAAGTGTTCTACAAAAGAACTCAAGGCAGCCAGAGCTACTTT
>JAYTOT010000030.1:0-11938 GCA_043747645.1 Pseudomonadota bacterium
AAAAGAGCAATTCGGCACCGAAAAAATTCGCTGTTTTTCAAAAATCTTGTGGGTGCTGCAGTTGGCGATATTCACATGACTATTCTCATGACTGCAAAAGAAAACGGACTTGACCCCGTTCAATATTTGGCAGATCTTCTCGAATTCAGAGAACATCTCAAGGAAAATCCGAGCGCCTGGCTACCGTGGAATTACGAAAATACTGTTGCCGAATTAAGAGCAACTAAAAGTACAGCATAAATCCAAGGCGTCATTTACCCGCGTTATTAAACTACATCTTAAATATTGTACCTCCCAACTTTTTTGGCGGGAGCTCACCGCCATCCGCGTCATGCCCCTCGGGGATTCCATTACTAACGGCGCTGGGGGCCCCAGTGGCTATCGGTACGAACTTTAGCAGATGTTGAAAGCCCGGAATCTTGACGTCAACTTTGTCGGCTCCGCAAATAGTGGGCAGGATGGCTTCCCCGATAAGGACCATGAGGGACATAACGGCTTTACGACTTCGGATATTCTTTCTTTTATTCCGGATTGGGCCAAGAGCGCCAAACCCGATTTGGTACTCCTCATGGTGGGTACAAACGACGTGTGGCATCGAGGATCGATTTCCGATGGGGCAATTCGAGTTCCAAAAATCATCGATGAAATATTTAAAGTCAATCCATCGGCTGTCGTGTTGTGTGCCCTCATTACTCCCCTGAGCCCCAAATTTCCCGATGCAGCAAAGGTTGTCGATTACATTGCGGCCTTGAAAGAACAAATTGAAAATCGCCAGAAACTAGGGCAAAACATCGGAATTGTTGACATGTTCAACGCCCTCAATCCGCTCACGGATTTGGACGACGAAGCTCACCCGAACGAAGAAGGCTGCAAGAAAATGGCCCGGACGTGGATGGATGCGTTGATTCGGACTGTAGCCTTGTAACCCACGCTCCGCATATCCGTTCACCATAACTCACATTTAAATTTTGAATTCTCACCATCTTTGCTATTGCTAAAAAAGCCACATTTTGGGAATCTTAAACTCCAGAAACACCCCATTTTGGGAGTTAGAGTTTAACCAGAATGACCCCTAACAATTTATAATCGCGGTATATATCAAGATTTTTTGAATTCTAGCGAAAACTATTTCGCATTTAGACCTAGGCAAACAGGAAAAACGACTTTCTTGCGCACGAGCAAGTTGGCTAAATTTTCATGGCATCACGTCTCAAGAAATTAAGACCTGGAAAAATGAGAGCTGGAAAAATATTTTACAATACGGCTCGCTGCCAAATATTTTATTGACCGAGTCTCCACCAATGGCGAAACGAAAATGGCGCAGTTATTTAGATTTGTATTTAAAAGAAGAAATTATGCAAGAAGGATTGGTTCGAAATTTGCCTGCCTTTTCTAAGTTTTTAACCGTTGCAGGTTTCACATCTGGCACTCAAATTGTGTTCGAAAAATGATGTATAATCAGTGGTAGCTCCACGGATTCTACCAAACCAGACACAACAAGTTGAGTTTATGGAAATCTACAACAACGATTCAAACTAATCTTTCTTAAATTTGGCTTGAACTTCTCCAATGTACAAAACAGCGTCTAAAAACACTTTGCACCCAATATTGGGAGTTGCATTTTTTGAGTCCGAAAAATATATCGATTTTTTACAAGAAAAAGTTCTGTAACTTGCAGCATCCATTGCATTATTATTTATTTTTGCAAAAGACTTTAAATTTTCCGAAGAATTTGAAAAATTAGCGGTTCTTATTTTTGGCAACTTAATGCGCTCTAAAACCACTCCATCGAGGGTCCATTCGTGCGTCACTGTTGCATTGACAACTCCAGGTGCTACAACCGGAGTAAAGCAACAAAGGCGTTTTCCGCCTTCAAAAATTTCATTTAATTCGCTCACACCCATGGTATTGGCCGATTTTATGTTTTCAAAAGTTTTTGTTTCGAGCTCACCAATTGCAAATGTAGGTTCGCGCAGCCAAACAGATATGAGCGGAAAACGATAATGGTATAAATTAGTGTATTGCCCCGCTGCTAGGAGTTCTATAATAATTGCAGGAATAAAATCGGTGACCCTAGCATTCGATCGGCCTAAAAACTTAACTCTTGCAAACCAAGCGTAAGGAAAAGCCCCTGCCATTGCCACAATATTTAACGTTACATAAAATTTATCGAGGTGATTTGAAAAAAATATTGCGTACAAAAAAGAAAAAGATAACGACAGACTCCAGCTGCGAATACTTACCCGATACCATCCTTTTTTGACTAGTTTTTGCCACCATGGGTCCCAAAGACTCGAAAACAAAAATAGAATGGTGCAACAAAAAACAAACCAAGATTTTGCAAAATACAACAAAGGTAAGCAAAACATAAGTATGTATTGAACGTATATTTGCGTAGCTGTTACCGCGAGCCACTCTATGGTGGGAGCACGACGTTGAAGCCTGCGCTTTATTGCACTCAATGGTTTTTTTGAGATGGCAGTCCGTTTTTGCCAAATGGCCCACACACTCAACAAAAAACTAAACAGCACCAAGCCAAAACTAAACACTATTAAACGTGTGGTGTGTTGAAAATCTCTCGAAATAAGTATGCCCGAAACAAGCCCCCAGACGAGCGACGTTGCTGGCAATATCCAAGGATTCCGCGTAAAAAACGGAACAATTTTATTCTTGATCAAGATTTGCAGTGCAGTTGCCATTTTTGACGTCACTGTAGAAATGATTTACACGAGAGCGGCTTAATACAAGTAGCATACTTTAGGGAATCTATATTGCCCTGCATTTCATTTGAAGGACCGTCAAAAATGACAAAACATACCGTAACTCTCATCCCTGGCGACGGCATTGGGCCAGAAATTTGCGACGCTGTAAAAAACATTATTGCGGCCGCTGGCCTTACTATTACATGGGAAGAGCAGGGTGGCGGCGAAAAATGCGCCCTTGCTGGCCAAGGCGTTATGCCCGATGCCACCTTAATTTCTATTGCAAAAAACAAAGTGGCATTAAAAGGACCCACCACCACTCCTACAGGTGGTGGACACCCAAGCGCTAACGTAACACTGCGTAAAAAACTCGACCTTTATGCCAACGTGCGTCCGGCCAAAAACCTACCCGGACTCAAAACCCGCTACGACAACGTCGATTTGTTAATTGTGCGTGAAAACACCGAAGATACTTACGCAGGAATGGAGCACATGGTTGCTCCAAATGTCGCACAATGTTTAAAGGTTATTACTTGGGAAGGCAGTGTGCGCGTTGCAGAGTACACTTTTGAATTGGCTAAATCTCTTAAGCGTAAAAAAGTAACTTGCGTGCACAAAGCCAATATTCATAAGCTTTCTGATGGTCTTTTTTTGAAAGCCCATGAGGCCGTTGCTAAATTGCATCCCGAAATGCCTTTCGACTCAATTATTGTCGATAACTTATGCATGCAACTCGTCACAAAACCAGAGCAATTTGACATGCTAGTTTTGCCAAATTTATACGGCGATATTGTGAGCGATTTGTGCGCAGGTTTAGTTGGTGGATTAGGCGTTGCCCCCGGCGCAAACATTGGTAAAAACGGCGCCGTTTTTGAAGCCGTGCATGGCTCCGCTCCAGACATTGCCGGAAAAGGAATGGCCAACCCCACGGCCTTGTTACTTTCTGCAACCATGATGCTCAACCATTTGAACGAACATGCAACGGCAAATAAAATAGAAAAAGCTTTGCATGCTGTTTTGGCAGAAGCAAAACATGTCACTAAAGACATGAAGGGCAATGCAACAACTTCAGAGTTCACAAACGCCATAATTAATAAATTGAAGTAAACTAAAGTAACACGGAGCCTATTTATGATTCCCCAGCAAAATATTACCAAAGTTTTAGGTGTCGATATTTTTTTAGAAGCACCGCTTTCTGTGAAGCTTCCTCCGCAAATTGGCGCATTTAAACTCAAACATGTGGCAAGCCGTGGCACAGCACTAGGCGGGCCTTCAGTTGCAGAAATTTTAGATGTGGGTTGGGTTTGTGCGCGTTATTTGTTTGAAAAACCTGACAACAATTCGAACGATGCCGAAATTACCACACTTATGACCACACTTGGCAAAGACTACCGTTGGTCGAGCATTCTTAAATTGTATGAAATCAATGGCAGCCCTGCGTTTACTTAAATAATAATGGCGCGCCTCATTTATGGGTCTTCATTTAATTCCTTTTTACTGCATCCGCCAATTTTTTGCTTTTACAATAAATTTTGCCATTTCCTTGATTTTCATTCCCTCTTAAAATCTTTTCATTCTCGATTGTTTCAACCGAAAAATCTGTTTGAGGAGATAAAGGATAAATGGAAAATTGCAATTTGCGTCTCACGTCTAAAGTAGCTTTGGGACTTGCATTGGCAAGTATTGCTGGAGCCTGTGCGACTCGCAAATTTGGCGAAAATGCGGGGGTTAAGCATGCGGAATCGACATTTAGAGCAAAAGATTCAATGCCCCAAGGCTGGGCAGATGTCACTCCAGAGAATCACTCCAAAGTATTAAAGCTTATGGGCAGCCTCGACGAAAAAAACGTCTACATTAATTCAGACCACATTGTGAGTCAAAGAGTGCAATATTGGATGGACAAAATTGATGCTATTTTTAGAGCGCAAGTTGGCGAAAAAGCCGACGGCATTCCAAAACCAAAAGCATTTATAATTGATAGCACGCAAGAAAACGCTTTTGTGACAGTCGTTGTGATATGTGTCGAAAAGCCTGTGGTTGCAAAATCGTTTGCAACAAAATCTGAAAATTTGGTTCCACTTGAGCCCGGAGTTTTAGTCGAGAGATCTGGCTTTTCGCCCGCAAGCATGGCGAGCTTTGATTCATCAAAATTTTGCACGCCAGCAAATGATAATTTTACTCCAGAAAAAACTATTGCGTATTTAAAACTCATCACTCCCCAATGCAACGTTACATATTCTGGTACACAATTCATTGTAGACGACGCCTGTGTTCCCATGCTCAGCAATGGATCAGTGGCGCCGCGCCTTGGAGTTATGACAACTTCAAACCGGGTCAATTACTATACAAAATTAATGAAATCCATGACCTCAGAAGCTGAATTCGTGAGCGTTATTGCGCATGAATTAGGCCATTATTATGGTGGACATGCTTCGTATGGACTTAAATCTTTTGTGTATCAACAAAAGGGTAAAAAGAACGAATCAAAGCGCCCCACAGAACTCAGAATTCACTCTCACCTTTTAACTGATGGCTTGGCTGCTGAGAACATAACGATGAGCACTGGGGATTTTGATGATACCTTTAAAACAGTGCTCCCCAAAACAGTCGCAAAAGCAATGTCTTTCGATAACAAGTTAATTTCCGAAAGCGCATTAAAAATAGATTCTTGTCGCCGCGCGCAAACGCAATTGGGAAATCTTCAGAAAGTGGGTTTTGATTGGGCTTTCAATAAAGAGACTCCTTTAATTTCACGCAATGTGCACTACCCAGCATTCGAAAAAGAATTTGTAGCTTGCGCAAAAGAGGTAAAAATTGCGGACACCACAGTCGATGCGATTCTGGCTCAAACTCCTGCAATTTCTTTACAAATTACCGCTATGATTCTGGCAGGAAGTTATAGAGATTTGATAAAAACACCCAAAGGCCCACTCATAAAAACTGTGTGGGACGGCATTACAGACTTGCAAAAGCAATTGGATAAAATTAGCGCTCGACTTGAACCAGCCAAAAAAGAATTGCAGGCACTTAATTTAGGTGTCTATACTTCGGAACAAGAGGCCGACGAATTTGCTGTTGAAATGGTCGCCGCACTTGGCGTCGAAGTTAAAGCCTCTGTGAATGCCAATATGGACCTCGTAAAAATGACTGCAAATAAACCAATGCCACCCCCTTACGATAAAATTTTTCCTAATGAACTAGCAGTATGCGCTAAAAAACTGAACGATGGTTGGCTCATAAATGGAGTTTACCAATTCGAAAACATTGGCGCACTCAATGATTCACACCACTCAAGCTGCTACCGCGTATTTAATGCTTCACGAGAAGTATTGGCGCACAATTATCCTGTTGGTGCAGCAATAGATGAATCAAAAACCCCAGGCGGCACTTGGGCAAATATTTTAAAACTTCCATTGGTTGGATTTAAATCAGAGCCAGAACCCAAGCCAGCAGAAAAAGTAGCTGCAAAACAAAAATATTCTGCATGCGTAACAAAGGCGATAGATTTACATATCTCAATTTCTATGTGCTCATTGTAAGTGGCGCAAAAGTAATCGCAAATTTAAGTTAAAGCAAAACATAAATCACATATTTGCCACAATTGCTTTAGCAAATTCGGAGCATTTAACTTCTTTCGCACCGGCAAGCTGACGAGCGAAATCGTAGGTCACTACTTTTTGGCTGAGAGTTTTTTCGAATGCCTTATTAATGACATCGCAGACTTCGGTCCAGCCCATGTATTCGAACATCATTACACCGCTTAAAATAACGCTTCCTGGGTTCACTTTATCGAGCCCGGCGTACTTGGGAGCCGTGCCATGTGTTGCTTCAAACACTGCGTAGCCATCTCCGATGTTTGCACCAGGTGCAATTCCTAAGCCACCCACTTGCGCTGCAAGGGCATCGGACAAATAATCGCCATTTAAATTTGTTGTTGCTAATACATCGTAGTCTTCGGGGCGCAATAATGCTTGCTGAAACATGTTATCAGCAATAGCATCTTTAATTAATAATTTACCCGCTGGCGCGTTGCCTTGGCATTCGTCCCATGTGACGCAAAAATCGCGGAATTCTTGTGTGGCCACTTCGTAGCCCCAATCGCGGAATGCGCCTTCGGTAAATTTCTGAATGTTACCTTTGTGAACCAAAGTCAGATTGCGACGTTTGTGCTCGAGGGCATATTTTATTGCCGCTCGTACCAATCGTTTTGAACCAAATTCACTGATCGGTTTAATTCCAATGCCAGCGTCTTCGCGCACGGTTTTTTTGAGAGCCGTTTGTAAAAATTCGCGGAGCTTTTTTTGATCTTCTGAACGTGCTGCAAATTCGATACCAGCATAAATGTCTTCGGTATTTTCGCGAAAAATAACCATATCTACTTTTTGAGGCTCGCGCACAGGTGCTGGAACATTTGGGTACCAGCGCACGGGGCGAATGCACTGATACAAATCTAGAGTTTGGCGCAGAGCTACATTTAAACTGCGAATTCCACCGCCAACAGGAGTGGTAAGTGGACCTTTAATTGAAACTCTGTATTCTTTTAATGCTGCAATAGTTTCTTCTGGCAACCACTCGCCATTGCCTTTAAACGATTTTTCGCCCGCAGGAACTTCCATCCAGTGAATTTTGCGTTTGCCAGCATATGCCTTTTGAACTGCGGCATCGAACACCAGGGCCGAGGCATTCCAGATGTCTGGCCCCGTGCCGTCGCCTTCAATAAAAGGCAAAATAGGTTGGTCTGGCACAGTTAATGCGCCCTTAGAATCGACAGTAATTTTTTGACCTTGAGTTGGTACCTTAATGAGCTTGTACATAAAAACTCCGATTGTAAATATAAAGTTGCATTGCGTTGGGCATTCATGCTCTCAAAACAAAAGCTCTTGTACCACATCTGAATTTACAAATAAATTGAGTCCGATAGAATTAATTTAAATCAAGAAATTGCAGACAATAAATTAGAAAAATCGAGGGGTAAAGGCGCATTAAATTCGCGAATCACTCCATTCCAATCCGTGAACGAAACTGATATTGCATGCAGCATATGACGCAAGGCCATTTGCGCAGCGGGGTGACCCAATACATTTCGAGCATAAGTTTTATCGCCCAAAATAGGGCATCCGAGAGCCATAAGGTGCACCCGAATTTGATGCGTGCGTCCTGTTTTAGGATAACAAGCCACGAGGCTCACCTGATTGTTCATGTGCTCGGCAATAACACGATAATCTGTTTCGGCGCTTTTGGCATCACGCGGACCTTTACCACTTTGCATAACAGGATAGTATTGATTCGCTCCCCCTTGAACTTTTCCAATCGCAAAGCTTACTTTTCCTAATTTTTCTTTGAGTTGTCCCAGACAAAGAGCATGATAGACTTTGTTTATTTTACGATCGCGAAATTGTTCTTCAAAAAAAGATTGGGTCTTTTTATTGCGAGCAATAATTAACAGTCCCGAAGTTTCTTTGTCGAGCCGGTGCACTAAAAACAAATTCTTAAGAGGGTATTCTTGAGGATTAGCTAGCGAAACCGCATTCAATATACAATCGTGGCTCGACGTTAATGTGGCCTGCGAAGCCAACCCTGCGGGCTTGTTCACCACCAAAAAATCGGCCTCAGAATGCAAAATATCGGCAGCAGAGAAAGTAACAATTCCACCAGATTTCTTGAATTTTAACTGGGGCCCATCCGTAACTGCTTCAGAAACGACTTCAAAATAAAGTTCTAATTTATCGCCTTGCTTTACAGTATTTTTAGCAATGCCCACTCTTTTTTTATTTAAGTAAGCACCACCGTTGTCTATAATTCCTTTAATTTTTTTGCGACTCAGAGCCGGAAAAAGAGCCACTGCCGCAACATCAAATCTATCGCCATCGAGGGCGACTGTTACGGTTGCAAGGTGTTTTTCAATCATTTCAAATTCTCACTGTTAAACAGGCTCCGGATTCTCGTTCCCCCGGGTTGTATCAGTGTCTGACTTTTCACGCGAGAATATTTTCCATGCCGAAAGCGAAACAATTAACAAAAACACGATAAACAATAAAAAGAACAGCGGGTGCAAAAACACAGCCAATATCAAACAGGCTAAACCCAGAGTTCCGCAGACCATCATGTTGGTCATCACTTTATCGGTGGCATTGAGAGGCAATTCTGCCTCTAAAACAGCACCAGTATAGCCTTGCATTACCATGCGACGTTCGCGTGCCGTGGCAAAAAACCTAAAAACACTGCGGGGAATAAAGGCATAACGCAGAATCCAAAAGGGCAAATGCACCACGTGAATACCTACGACTTCAATTTCTGTACGGTGGTCGCTGAGGGTACCTACTTTTGTTTTGCAAATACGCCGGTGGTATTCCTGAATTTGATCTTTTGCACGTGCAATAGCAGTGCTTTCTCTTGCTTGAATTCCCGAAACAGTGAGGCCGTTTGCCACGTCAAATTTAAACGACTGTTTTGCATCGTACAATGGCGGCGCGCCTTCCGAAGGAACTCCCATCGATTCATCTAGCGGAAAACCATCCCAGTCTACCATAATGGCCTCTAAAGGATGGTGCAGTCGCTCGAGGCCCCAGTGTTCTTTGGGGCTTTTGCGCGCCAAAATAGACCACCGATATCGTCTGCTAAAGCGCCCTTCTTCTCGCACAAACTTTGCACCGTATTCGGGCGACTGACCAGAATACTGATTTTGTTTTACAGAATGACCACTCCAAAACGTGTGTGCCTCTAGGGAAACTATCCAATAAGGCAAACAAACGCCATAAAACCCCAGAATTTTAAATTCCGATTTTACTTTGTCTTTTCTGTGATACCGCTCCGTAATCCAGTCGTAAAAAGTGGTTTCAACCTGGTCTCGGTCGAAACGGTTTGGAATAATATAGTGGTCACCAATTATGTCTTTTGCGCCTTCTTCAAGGTCAAGTACAAACCCCGTCGAGCAAAAAGGACATAAGTGAATATAGTCATCGGGGTTGTATTCAAACGCCGCAGAACACGCGGCACATGACACCTGATACATAAATGTTCACCTTCATACGTCTTTTTTTCAATTTAAACGATCTGAAGAAACACTTCTGTTAGAGTGTCAAGAATTTGAGGAGGAAAATTTATCTCGCAATTGTTCAACCAATTGCTCTACTTTAACAAATAAAGAATTTTCGTTGCCTGAATTATCGATTTCAAAATCGGACAAATGCCGTTTTTCGGCGTCAGACATTTGGCTTTGCATCACTTGTTGCGCATTTTCGAACGACATACCACGGTTTTTCAGAAGCCGGTTAAATCGCAACGCTTCATTGGCTGAAATAAGAATAACTGCATCAAAATCTGCTTGCCTGTTGGCTTCTAAAATAAGCGCCGCCTCGTAAAAAAGCCAAGCACCCGGAAAATTTTCTTGCAAAGAGTTCAGTTTTTTTGAAAACTCAAACGCTATTGCCGGATGCACAATGTCTTCAAGTTTCTTCTTGAATTCGGCATTATTGAAAACTATTTTTCCCAGTGCAGACCTATCGATTTCGCAATCTGAAATAAATATTTCATCGCCAAATGTAGTACGCAATTGTTTTTGAACATCTGAATTTGCCATTACCAGGCGCGATAATATATCGGCATCGAGAGTGGGGTACCCCAGAGATTTCAAAAGCAACATGACTTTTGATTTTCCTGAACCAATTCCACCTGTGACGGCTATTTTTTTACACTTAATGTGCTGTTGAATCACGGGAATCACTTGCGAATATTTTTACGGTTGTAACCACGAGTGTCGTCGCCTTCAGTACCCATATCGTTTTGCACATTCTGAGGCTGCGCTAAACCTGGAGGCTGTATAGGATTCGGACCCTGAGGACGTTGATAATTGTTACGTTGGTAATTGGTATTATTGTTGTTGTTACGGAAATTTTGCTGATTGGGGTACTGCGGGCGAGGAGCACCGCCTCCCATATTTCCGTTCATATTATTTTGGCGAGGGCCATTATTATTATACCGATTTTGGGGGTTATTATTAAAATTCCGGTTATTATTATACTGACCACCGTTATTATTATTGTATTGGGCGCCGTTATTGCTGTTGGGGTTGGTATTGTTATACCGGCGCTGATTGTTATTGTTTTGAGGGCGATTATTGGCCATCGGACCGGTGTGATGGCTCATGGTAGGCTGAATTAAATTACCATTTGCTTCGGGCGGAACATAACCGGTGCGTGTCATTAAATGACTCGGCACTGGGCGACTCGCGTCGTCGAATGCGCGTTTTGTAACGCCTTCAGCGATGAGTTCAATAATAATGTCTTCCGGATTAACGCCTTCCATACGCGCCATTTGGCGTACTTGACTCGTTAGTGAGTAAGATAAAGTAACGAGCAACTGATTGGCAGCTAAATGAACATCATCTGATGATTCATTTTCGTCGTATTCTTCGCCATCATTATCGCCATCATTATGGTCATTATTATGGTCATTGTTTTCAATGCGATTGTCGTTGTTGTAAGAATTAAATTGGTCGTCTTCTTGTTCGCCGGCGTTCATTTCTTGCTGTCCGTCTGATTGATTCATATTCGAATTTCGAATTTCAATAGGCATAACAGAAACACTCTGGAAGGTGTTCACATTCTCTTGCACCATTTCGTCATCCTTAAAAAGGGTAGATTCGGGAACTTCTGCCGCCGCTTCTTGATTTTCATCGGCACGCTTTTTTCGTTTTTTGGGGGCGGCCTTTTTGGGAGCAGGAGAAGATTCATTTTCAGACGACAAGAAACTATTAGAATAACGACACAGAATCACTCGTAACCTCGATAATATTCACTCGTTGGAATGGAAAAAGCTGACCCTGACTATTGAGGGCATTTATTAAAAAACTCGGCCATTTGTCAAGCAACGCCGCCACTGCGACACCAAATGTAAGAAAACGCAAACTTCACTCTTCACGATTGCATAGCCACACAAAAAAAACAAGCTCTAAATAATGATCAAAGTTGCACCGCCAAAAAATCGTGTTCCAAATCGATTCCCCAGCTGAAAAAACCCGTAGTGCCCTTATTACTAACCAGTACTAGTGGCGACGAAAACAACGCAGCAAATGTACGAATTTGAACGTCATAAACGGCGCTAGTGACAAAGAATTTTTTGAACGGTTCATGATTTGTTAAAACAAGCCGGGGCAGATTTCGAACCCAATTTTCCAACTTCAATGCGTCCATGCAAATTAATACTTGCTCTCTTCGCAGCGGAAAAAATTTCTGCGC
>JAYTOT010000031.1:0-5296 GCA_043747645.1 Pseudomonadota bacterium
GGATTATTTTTAAAAAAGAAAAATTTACATTTAAATAAAGAAAGCTCTCTTCTGCTCAATAGGTTCTTAAAGCTAAGTGCCATTACGAAATTGGATAGCCTTATGGAAGCTGCATTGAAAGAATTTCATGCTCTAGCGCAGTGCGAGCAAGCCATTGTTTATTTAAACCATGGCGGAATATTTAAAGCATACAATGCAATTGGTTTGAATATAGATGATTTACAAAACAGTGAACATTTAAAAAACACTGTAGACACTCATTTTATTCATGATTATATGCAATCTGGAAAAACTTCACCAGAAGTGCAAAACGGGTCTGATTTAAAAGTCGCAAAAAACAATTCGAGCTCAGCACTTATTTTTGCCATTGCACACAAAGGTCACATTTCGGGTTACTGCTACTTAGGGCACAATTCTAAAAATCACGAATTTGATTCCGATACTATCGAAATATTATGCATTATATCTTCTCAAGTAGCAATATCTCTTCATAATATTTCTATGATTAAAAATGCGCAAGAAAAAGCCGAATTTAATTCCGAATGGAAGGCAATTCAAGCAGCACAAGAATCTTTGTTACCTTTGCGCAATCAAAAAATCCCTCAAATGGCAATAGCGTATCGATACTATTCTGCCTCAAAAACAGGAGGTGATTGGGTTACATACTACTATAATTCAAGATGTGACACTGTGTATTTGTGCGTAGGAGACGTAACAGGGCACGGATTTCCTTCCGCGCTTATCACAGGAGTGGTTTGCGGCGCTGTTTTTTCCTGTGAATTCACATCCAACGTATTCAATGACAAAAACGCTATGACAGCCGAAGATCATCTGGTTTTAATTGCGCGCAGTACCAATATAGCCGTTTTAAAAACAAGCGTTCGTTCAGGCAAACATGTCACGATGAGTTTTATTTCTATCAACACCAAAACCGGTTTAGCTTGTTTTATCAATGCCGGCCATATTCCGCCATTGTGGGTTCACAACGACCTCAAGAAAACAACTTCACTTATGTGCCAAAGCAATCGGCTCGGTTACAGCGAAGATTCGCAATTTAATGTTAAAAGTTTCCAGATGTTACCAGGAGATTCACTGTGTGTTTTTTCCGACGGACTAATTGAAAATTTAAGCGACTCTGAAGAATGCTTGAACGTCAAACAGATTAAAAACACACTCGATTCATCTTTAAATCCAGAAGATGCCTGCGATAGCATTATGGAAAAAGCACAGAATATTTGGAAGGACGCAAAACACGAAGACGATATTTCTTTGGTTGTTGCAAAATGGGAAGGCGTGCCAGGAGAATTGATTTTGAAATCTGAAGACGCTGCATAGATTAAAAATAGTACTAATGCCTCCTTGCGGAAATCTGATGTCGGATACTCTCAATTGAGCTCCCTCGCCGAAATATTCAGACTAAAGACTTTGTATTTTCTGCCGATAAAAGAGTACTATCGGATCGATATCGATCTATTCGCGGACTGATAACTATCCACCAGGAGGCGAAATGTTCAAAGTAAAAGACACAATAAACACTTCTCAACTTAAATCTGAGCCATATCACTTATCTAATCTTGAAGGTGACGATGTGGTGCAAGTAGTGCAAAAAGATTCTCCAATTATTAAAGTGCTAATAACACAGCAATATTTTTTATCAATATTAACCGACGCCATGAGAGCGCGTTTTATTCTTGACGGAGAACAGCAGGTTACATCCGACGCTGTTACTATCAGCAAAGACCAGCGGATTGCACGGGCAAAAGAGCGTGCAAAAAAAGGAATGTTAGCCCACGAGAAAGACTCCTAAAACAGGAGTCCCTTTCATGCAGATTCATCGTGAACAGATTTACGAAGATTTGTTTGATTCTTATTTTCTGCAACTCCAAATAGTTTATAAATTTGTTGCAACCACTAAATATAATTTATCTGAAGACGACGCTTTGATTTATTCTGAACAAGAAGCAACAAAAAAAATAAGTGAATTGGATGCCTTTGTAGACACTTTAAATGATCACAAAATTCACAGCAAACGACAATCCATGCCAAGCCACCCTCATTACCAGGTGCTTTCAAGTTGTGGAAGGTATCGAGTATTTTTCACAGAGGATGCCAAAAATCAAAAATTGCGCATTTTTGGATTTAAAGATAACAAATGGCCAAAATAGAACTGATTCAACGACAAATTTAGCTAATTTAAAACTCACTGCTCTTTTAAAAGCAATTACTCCCAAAATCACACCAATTGGCGTCTCATCTTAGAATCAGAAATCATTTCACTTGAGCACGTTTTTTGTAATATTCTTGAATGCGCGAGTCGTTTTTAACTCTGTCGCAATGTTGAGTCAAACTAGGTGCAACTCGGTTTACAAGGTCTTTGGGAATATGGTCAAGCATTCCAGAAGTCAACCATTCCACAACATCGCAAACTTTTAAATCGGCAACGGTGAGCTGTTGATTGGCAAAAAATTTGCCACCATTCGCCAACAATCGCTTCTCCATTCCGCCTAAAAACACGGGAATTGTTTCAGCAGCTAACATTTCGCGCTTTACTTTTTTATCTGCGTCGTTGAGGTGCATTGTTGAGCCAATGTGCATGGTCAATTCTTCTACAGATTCAAGCGTTTCGTCGCACATGGCAGCTTGCCAGGGGTCTGAAGGATACATGTCGGCAAGTTTGCCAACAAAACGGCAAATTGCATTAGACTGAGCCAGTGGCACACCGTCTACAAAGAGAACAGGGAGAGCTTGGAATGGAAAACTCGATTTCATTTGCATCCATTTATCGCTTGGAATGCGGTCGTCTTCAAAAGGCACATTTCCAATAGAGAGCGCTAAACGAATTGATTGGCCGCGGCCTCCGTCAAAATCAAAATAGCTGAGCTTAATTTTCATTGTATATTCCTCAGTGTGAATGAATCATTGGACGCATATTTTTATCATTTCGAAAAAGGTATGTCAAAATTCAAAACTGAAAGTTACCTTACGGTTTTTACAAATACTACTGAATTTATTTTTAGGTATCATTTTGCATTCTCAAAAGGAGATAAAATGTCTTCAAAAATAAAAATGCCGACTTTTTTTATTTCTCACGGCGGCGGCCCCTGGCCGTGGCTCGACGGCCCCTACCGTGATTCATACAGACTTCTGGAGCAATCTCTTAAGGAATTGCCAAATAATTTACCTGAAAAACCAAAAGCTATTTTAATTATTTCGGGTCATTGGGAAACAGAAAAGTTTTCGATAATGACTCACGCGCAACCACCCATGATTTACGACTACTCCGGCTTTCCAGACCATACCTACCAAATTAAATATCCCGCAAAAGGCATGCCCGCATTGGCATTAAATGTTCAGTCAATGCTAGAAAAAATTGGTATTCCTGTGTTACTAGATAGTGTTCGTGGCTACGATCACGGCACATTTACACCACTTGCAGTTTCGTTTCCAAACGCCGATGTGCCAGTGGTACAACTTTCAATGCGTGCAGACTACGATGCAGACGCCCACATTAAAGCAGGACTCGCCTTAGCACCACTTCGCGAACAAGGTGTTTTAATTATTGGAAGCGGACTCAGCTATCACAACCTGCGCATGTTCGACCAACGAGCAGCAAAACCTTCACATGAATTCGACGCCTGGCTTCAGCAGACACTTATTCATTCTAATCCTATAGAGCGACGTGCAAAACTTCTGGAATGGAAACGAGCGCCGTCGGCAAGAATTGCGCATCCGCAAGAAGATCACTTGTTACCTCTCATGATTGCCGTCGGTGCAGCAGAAGAAGATCTCTGTCAAATGTGCTACCACGAAGATAATTTTATGGGCGGCATTGCCGTGTCTAGTTTTCGTTTTGGTTAATTTTGAATCTACGAGATTCAACAGAAAATTAAACCCATGACAAAAATGCATTACACTCCCGAATTGTCACGACAAAACGGGAATGAAGGGCATTTTTGTTATGCGGTACTTAAAACAAAATATTATTGAAGACTTACAACGAAATAAAATGGTATTTGTCGCTGGCCCCCGGCAATGCGGCAAAACAACTCTAGCCGAACACATTCTTTTAGAAAATACAAAAAATGGCGTCTATCTCAACTGGGATGACGTTGAGCACAAAGAAAAAATATTACATCGCAAATGGGGCAAATTTCACAAACTAGTAGTGCTAGATAAAATTCATAAAATGGAGAATTGGAAAAATTTTCTAAAAGGAACTTACGACACGCAAAAAAATATCCACAAGTTTATTGTCACCGGAAGCGCCCGACTAGACACATATACAAAATCTGGAGATTCATTGCTCGGGCGTTATCATTTGTGGCGATTACACCCGTTCACTTTGCAAGAACTCACTTCTAGAAGGGGAGCACAACATGGCGATGCAATACTCAGCCAACTTCTTCAGTTTGGCGGTTTTCCCGAGCCGTATCTTGCCGCAAACGATACTTTCGCGAGGCGATGGCGCAGACATCGCTACGAACGAATATTAAGAGAAGATATATTCGATTTGTCTGGCGGAATAAATATTCAAAAAATGTTACTTTTGGTTTCGCTCTTCCGCAAACGAGTTGGCGGAGAAATTGTTTATGCAAATCTTGCTCTTGATTTACAAATTTCTCCAAAAACAGTCAAAAAATGGATTGATTATTTGGTGCTTGGATTTGTTGTGTTTCAGGTGTTTCCTTATTCCGATTCACTGCCACGAGCGATACAAAAACCGCCGAAGGTCTATTTTTTTGATTCCAGTGATGCAGATGGCAACCAGGGATCTCGACTAGAAAATCAAGTGGCCTGCGAACTTCTGCGCAAATGCGATTACCTCACAGACTCCACCGGATATTTTTACCAGCTCCACTATTTGCGCGATCGCGAAAAACGCAAAGTCGATTTTTTAATCACAAAAGACTCTAAACCAATTACTCTCATTGAAGTAAAAACTGCAGAGCAAGACCCTACTTCAAATTTACTGTATTTTGGAGAGCGTTTAAATGTTCCCTAAAGGTACCAACTTTCTCGCACATGCAGTCGCAAAAAAGAAATTAACGGCACAGTTTGCATGTCTGTGGCAGAATATTTTTCAAGCTAGTTTTTACTTCAAAACAAAGGATTCCACTTGCAATTAGGACTCAAACAAAACATACGCCAGTTCTCGTTGCTGGTAGTTGTTAATGCATTTGTGGGTGCAATGGTTGGAATGGAGCGCAGTATTCTGCCTGCAATTGCAGAGCACGAATTTCACCTTGCCGCCAAAACAGCAATATTTTCATTCATAGTTGTATTTGGTACCAGTAAA